>CALBTQ010000364.1 GCA_937967875.1 uncultured Pseudomonadota bacterium | reverse complement strand
GATACCGCAACCACCGAGATCTAAACTCTTTCCCTACACGACGCTCTTCCGATCTTATTACGATTACTATCAGCCCGAGGCGTACATTCCCTCGTCGGACACGTACATCGAGAAGGACAGCTCGGTCAACGAACGCATCGACCGCCTGCGCCACAGCGCGACGCGCAGCGTGCTCACCCGCCGCGACGTGATCGTCGTCGCCTCGGTCAGTTGCATTTTTGGCCTGGGCCATCCGGACAATTACAGCCGCATGTTGACCGTTTTTCAGCGCGGGCAGGAACTGGACCGGCAGCAACTGCTGCGCAACTTCGTGGACATGCAATACGAACGCAACGACACCGACTTTCACCGCGGCACCTTCCGCGTACGCGGCGACATCGTCGAAATTTTCCCGGCCTACGAGGATCAAAAGGCCATCCGCATCGAAATGTTCGGCGACGAGATCGAAACGATCAAGGAGATCGATCCGCTGCTGGGCAAGTCGCTGCGCGAAATCGAGCGCGCCGCCGTCTTTCCCAACAGCCACTACGTAACCCCGCGCGAGGAACTGGAGCGCGCCATCGAGTCGATCCGCGACGAACTGCGCGAACGGCTGCAACTGCTCAAAAGCCAAAACAAGCTGCTGGAGGAGCAACGCCTGCGCGAGCGCACACTGTTGGATCTGGAGATGCTCTATGAGCTGGGCTACTGCAGCGGCATCGAAAACTACAGCCGCCATCTGGATGGGCGCAACGCCGGCTCACCGCCCAGCCCGCTGCTCGATTACTTTCCCGACGATTACCTGTTGTTCATCGACGAATCGCACCAGACCGTGCCGCAAATCCGCGCAATGTACAACGGCGATCGCAGCCGCAAAGCCAGCCTGGTCGAGTACGGCTTCCGCCTGCCCTCGGCGCTGGACAACCGCCCGCTGACCTTCGCCGAATTTGAAGAGCGCATGGGCCAGACCGTGTTCATCAGCGCCACGCCCGGTTCGTACGAGTTGGAACATTGCGGCGGCGAAGTGGTCGAGCAGGTCATTCGCCCGACCGGGCTGATGGATCCGCGCGTCGAGGTGCGCCCCGCCGAATCGCAGGTCGACGATCTGCTTGACGAAATCAAGGCGCGCCTGGAAAAGCAACAGCGCGTGCTGATCACCACGCTGACCAAGCGCATGGCCGAGGACCTGACCGACTACTACCGCGACCTGGGTCTGCCCGTGCGGTATCTGCACAGCGAAATCGACACCCTCGAGCGCATCGCGATTCTGCGCGATCTGCGCCGCGGCGATTTTTCGGTGCTCATCGGCATCAACCTGTTGCGCGAAGGGCTCGACCTGCCCGAGGTCAGCCTGGTGGCGATTCTCGATGCGGACAAGGAAGGCTTTCTGCGTTCGGAAACGAGCCTCATCCAGACCATCGGGCGCGCGGCGCGGCACGTCGAGGGCACCGTGATTTTGTACGCGGACAAGATGACCGATTCGATGCGGCGGGCGCTGGACGAGACCGAGCGCCGGCGGCAGATCCAGGCCGCGTACAACGAGGAAAACGGCATCACGCCCGAGTCGATCGTCAAGAACATCGATAATGTGCTGGCCTCGATTTACGAGGCCGATTACCTGACCGTGCCCGCGTTGACCGACGACGAGGAGGACATCGATCCGGCGCAGTTGCCGTTGATGATCGACTCGTTGAAAAACGAGATGTTGGCCGCGGCGAAGGACCTGGATTTCGAAAAAGCCGCCGAGTTGCGCGACCGGATCATCGTCCTCGAAGAGCTGCACCTGGGCACGAAAAAATCGACCGCCGAGCTGCGCGCGGAACTGCACAAGCACAAGGTGTACAAACCGACCGTCAAACGGCGCAAGGGGCGCAAGCGCGGTTGAGTTCGCACCGGTCGTCGCTATACAATCGAGGCAATGCGGGAGGCGTTCATGCATATCAAAAAGCATTACCATGAGGTGGAGGGACTGCCGGTCAGCGACGAGACGATGCAGGGCGTAACCAAGTACATCGCCGTCGGACCGGAGCACGGCGCGAACAACTTCACCCTGCGCGTGTTCGAGCTGGCGCCGGGCGGCTATTCGCCCAAACACCACCACGATTTCGAACACGAGATTTTTGTCCACGCCGGTCGGGGCGAGATTTTCTACGAAGGCGAAACGACGCCCATCGGGCCGGGCTCGGTGGCCTTCGTCGAACCCGACGCCCTTCATCAGATCGTCAACACGGGCGACGACAAACTCATCTTCGTTTGCGTCATCCCCAACAGGGAATAATGCCGGTCGACGACCTCGAACAAAAACTGCAACTGGTTCCCACCGACCCGGGCGTCTACCTGTGGAAGGATGAGAACGGCGGAATCCTGTACGTCGGCAAGGCCAAGGTGCTGCGCAACCGCGTGCGCTCGTACTTCCAGCGCACCGACGAACTCGACCCGAAAACGCGTGTGCTGGTCTCGCGCATCCGCGACGTCGACTGGATCGTCACCGATTCGGAAAAAGAAGCGCTGATCCTCGAAAACACGCTGATCAAAAAGCATCGCCCGCGCTACAACGTGCTGCTCAAGGACGACAAACGGTTCCTGTGCGTGCGCCTGGCGCTCGGACACGACTTCCCACGGCTGTATGTGGTGCGACGGATCAAACGCGACGGCGACGCGTATTTCGGCCCCTTCGACAACGCGACGGCCGTGCGCGAAACGCTGCGCTTCCTTAACACGAATTTCCCGCTGCGCAAATGCAGCGACCACCAGTTCGCCACGCGCACGCGCCCGTGCCTGCAACACCAGATCGGCCGTTGCCACGCGCCGTGCGTCGGCTTGATCGACAAGGAAAGCTATGCGCAACTCGTGCGCCAGGTGCGTTCGTTTTTCGCCGGCCGCTATCAGGAGGTCATCGCCGCGCTGACCGCGCAAATGCAGGAACGTTCGACGGCGATGGCTTTCGAAGAAGCGGCGCGGTTGCGCGACCGTGTACGGGCGATCGAAGCCACGCTGCAAAAACAAAAGGTGGTCGATCCCTCGTTGATCGACCGCGACGTGTTCGGCCTGTACCGCGAAGGCGCAGCGGTGGTTGTGTGCCAGATGTACATTCGCAACGGCGCGATCACCGGCCAACGCACCTTTGCGCTGAGCAACGTCGAACGCGACGACGCCTCGCTGCTGGCGCAGGTGCTCGGCCGTTTTTATTCCGAGGACGTGTTCATTCCGCGCCAGGTGCTGGCGCCGGTCGAGCCCGACGGCGGCCTGGAGCTGTACGCGCAATGGCTTGAAGAACGAGCCGGTCATCGCGTCGAGTTGCGTCTGCCCCAACGCGGCGAGGCGAAGCAACTGGTGGAGATGGCGACCAACAACGCCTTGCGCCAATTCACCGTGCGTCGCAGTCAGTTGATCAACCGCGAGGCAGTCCTGGAAGAAATCCGGGAACGGCTGCACCTGCCGCGCACTCCGGAAACCATCGAGTGCTTCGACGTGAGCAACGTGTCGGGCAAGCTGGCCGTGGCTTCGCTGGTGCGTTTCGCCAACGGCGAGCCCGACAAGGCCGGGTATCGCCGCTACCGCATCCGGTTGCGCGACGAGCCGGACGATTACGCGATGATGCACGAGGCGCTCACGCGGCGCATCAGGCGCGGCGTCGCGGCAGGCGGTCTGGCCGACCTGCTGTTGACCGGCCGCCGCAAGGG
>CALBTQ010000363.1 GCA_937967875.1 uncultured Pseudomonadota bacterium | reverse complement strand
CGATATCGTATTCGGTGACTGGAGTTCAGACGTGTGCTCTTCCGATCTAGACGCTGTACGAATCGTACTTGTTCGAGGTCGTTTCGCTGATTCACCTGACCGCCTATTTTGTCCGGCGCGCCGAGAGGATTTTAACGCCCAAACGCCTTTCCATTTCGCTGTTCCGCGACCGTCGCAGCTATCTTCATTATCGGCCGCGCGGCGTGGTGTTCGTCATCGCGCCGTGGAATTTCCCGCTGGGCATTCCGGGCGGCGAGGTGATCATGTCGTTGCTGGCCGGCAACGCGGTGCTGCTCAAACCGGCTTCGCTGACGCCGCTGATCGCATTGAAGCTGCGCGAGCTGTTCGACGACGCCGGGCTCGATTCCGATTTGTTCCAGGTCGTTACCTGCGCGGGCTCGACCGCGTCGCAGTTGATTGAAGCGGGCGTGGATTACGTCAACTTCACCGGCTCGACCGACACCGGGCGTCAGGTCGCCGCGTTGTGCGGCGCCAAGATGATTCCGCATTCGATGGAGCTGGGCGGCAAAGCCCCGGCGATCGTGCTGCCCGACGCCGATCTCAAGCGCGCGGTGCGTAGTGTAGTGTGGGGCGCATTCGCCAACAGCGGGCAGATTTGCGCGTCGGTCGAACGCGTGTTCGTGCACGAGTCGATTTACGAGCAATTCGTCGCCGAGGCGCGGCAACTGACCGAGTCGTTGCGCCAGGGCGATCCGTTCATCGACGGCGACATCGACATCGGCGCGATGACCGACGAGAAGCAGATCGAGATCGTCGAAGACCTGCTGGCCGACGCGCAGGCCAAGGGCGCGCGGATTTTAACCGGCGGCCGGCGGCTGATTCCGCGCAGGCAGTTTTTCATGCCCACCATTGTGGTCGACGTCACCGCCGACATGAGGATCATGCGCGAGGAAAGCTTTGGGCCGCTGATGCCGATCATGCCCTTTGCCGACGAGGACGAGGCGGTGCGCCTGGCCAACGACAGCGATTTCGGTCTGTTGGCTTACGTTTTCTCGCGCGATACCGACCGCGCGCGGAAAGTCGCCGAGCGCGTCGAAGCCGGCACGGTGATGATCAACGAGGTGCTCATGTCGCATGCCTTCCCGGAGACGCCCTGGGGCGGCGTCAAGCAAAGCGGTATCGGCTTCGTACATTCCGATGACGGTCTGCGGGCGCTGTGCCATGCCGCGCACGTCAATTACAACACGCTGCCCATGCCCAACCCGGTGCCGTACCCCTACAACGCCCGCAAGCTCAAGGTGCTGTTCAAGAGCCTGTCGTGGATGAATCTCTCGCTGGTGTGTCAGGAAAAGGCGCGCAAGATGGGTCGGCGCGTGCTTTCCGCCAAATGCGAAATAAATAGGGACAGTCACTAATTTATTAATATGCATACGGCTCCTAACAGCATGATAAATAATAAATTTATCTTGCTATGCTTGATATGAAAAATAGGTGACTGTCCCTAATTATGAGGCCGCCATCGGTGAATCGGATTCGCCTGTTTCCTTCCGCTGTTACGCCTTTCTTCTTGACATTTTGGTTGAGAAAGGTTGTAATTTCGTAAGCCTAATTTAAACGCATTGTAAGATTGTAACATCGCAACTTCGCTCGTGAGGTCGGCACTATGGCCCCAATGGGAGAACCTCCGGTCATCATCGGCCGGTCGAAGAAAATCCGCGATCTGCTCACCATGATCGAGCGCGTCGCGCCGTTCAAATCCACCGTGCTCATCAGCGGCGAAAGCGGCACGGGCAAGGAGCTTTTCGCCCGCGCCATCCACTTGGGCAGCACGCGCGCCGACAAGCCCTTCGTCGCGGTCAACTGCGGCGCGATCCCCGAAAACCTGATCGAGGCCGAGCTGTTCGGCCACGTCAAGGGCGCGTACACCGGCGCGGTGTCGTCGGAGGAAGGCTACTTCGAAAAGGCGCAGCGCGGCACGCTCTTGTTGGATGAAATCGGCGATTTGCCGCTGAATTTGCAAGTCAAGATTCTGCGCGCGATCCAGGAGGAGGAGATCCAGCGGGTCGGCGGTCGCGAGCCGATCAAGCTGGACATCCGTCTCATCGCCGCCACCAACCGCGACCTGGAGAAGGACGTCTCCGAGGGCCGGTTCCGCGCCGATCTGTATTACCGGCTGAACGTCGTTCATTTGCTGGTGCCGCCGTTGCGCGATCACATCGACGATCTGCCGCTGCTGGTGCAGCATTTCGTCGAGAGCATCAGCAAGCGCATCGGCAAGACCGTTGGCGATCTGAGCCCCGAATCGATGGGCATGATGCGCAACTACGAATGGCCCGGCAACGTGCGCGAGTTGGAAAACGTGTTGGAACAGACGCTGATTATGATCGACCCCGAGCAACTCATCGAACCCGAGCACCTGCCGTTGTTCATGGAACGCCGCGGGGCCGAGCGCCGGCGCCGCTTCCGCGAGGAGGCGATGGACCGCAAATTGTCGCTGGACGAATACGCCCGCGAGTTCATCATGCGCTTCCAGGATAGCCATACCGAAAAGCAACTCGCGCAGTTTTTGGGCATTACCCCCAAGACGCTGTGGGAAAAACGCAAACGTTGGAACCTCTCCCGCAAACGCGGATGAGTCGCCGATGAACGATCGCCGCAACGTCCTGATCACCTGCGCCGCCCAAAATGCCGCGCTGGCCTGCGCCCGCAGCCTGCATCGCGCCGGCTGGCGGGTGAGCCTGGTCGATCACGACGGGCGCGCCAAGGGCTTCGCCTCGCGCGCCTGCGATCATTATGAAGTGCTGCCCTCACCGCTGGAGGAACCGGAGCGCTACGCACAGCAGATCG
>CALBTQ010000362.1 GCA_937967875.1 uncultured Pseudomonadota bacterium | reverse complement strand
CGTATTCGGTGACTGGAGTTCAGACGTGTGCTCTTCCGATCTGGCCAACGTGCAGTCGGCCAGGACGGTGGGCAGGAAATAGAGATCGCTTTTGTATTCGGGACCGACGGCCGTGGCGCCGCCGCACAACAACCGCGCGCCTTTGGCGACGGCGTCGGCGACGTGCTCTTTCGCCTTGGCCACGCCACGCGCGTTGAGCATCGGACCGTTGTCGATATCGGGATTGGCCAGCGGGTCGCCGAGGGTCATCGCCTTGGCTTTGTCCACGAAGGCGGCGAGGTAGCGCTCATAAATGGATTTTTCGACGAAGATGCGATTGACCGCGTTGCAGATTTGCCCGGCGTTGCGGAAGGAGCGTTTGACGCCCGCGGCAACGGCCTTGGCGAAATCGGCGTCGGCGAACACCAGCAGCGGACTGTGGCCGCCCAATTCGAGCGTGACCTTCTTCAAGCCCGGCGCGGCCTTGGCGAGCAGGGCTTGCCCGACCTTCGTCGTGCCGGTGAACGACACCTTGCGCACCAACGGATGTTCGACCAGCGGATCGCCGACTTCGGCCCCGCGACCGGTGACCGCGTTGATCACGCCGGCGGGCAGGCCGCTGTCGAGCAGCACGCGCAAAAACTCCAATGCCGCCAGCGGCGTTTCCGTCGACGGTTTGACCACCACGGTGCAGCCGGCGGCCAACGCCGGGGCGATTTTCCAGCCGACCAACGAGACGGGGTAATTCCAGGGAGCGATGGCGGCGCAAACGCCGAGCGGTTCTTTAATGACCAGCCCGGTGGCGTGCGGTGCGCCGTAGGGAGCGATTTCGCCGCCCAGACGCGTGCCTTCGACGGCAAAGTATTCCAGCGTGGTTGCGCCGTCGGCGATTTCCTTGCGCGAATCGGCCAGCGGTTTGCCCATTTCGACGGTGAGCAAGCGGGCCATCGGTTCGATGTTCGCCCGCACGGCCGCCGCCGCTTTGTACAGCAGTCGTGCGCGTTCGTTGGCCGGCATGATGGACCATTTTCCGAATGCCTCGTGCGCGGCCTCAACGGCTTGATTCACCTCGTCGACGCCGCAGCGGGGAACGCGCCCGGCAAGGTTGCCGTCGATCGGGCTGCGAACGTCGATCGCGCCGCCGGCGGTTTGGGTAAGGCGTTGTTCGCCGATCAGAATGGGGTACGTTTTTACGGCCGCTTCGCCAGACATCGCATGCTCCTTGGATGGTTGAGAATCACACGTCGGGTTCATCGACGATCATCGGTTGTCCGTCGGTTCCACGCACAACGCGCCGACCGAATCCCATTTCTTTAATTGTTCCATAATCATGACCGGCGTTGGCCGGGTAAATCGCGAAAATGACCAGGTCGGCGTTGCCCGTGTTCACCGAGCGATGCGCCCAACCGGCGGGGCTGTAGTGCAGCGAGCCCGGTTTCATCGGCTCGACGACGATCTCGCTTTCGTTACGCATCAGCAGAAAGCCTTCGCCGCGCAGGCAGTAGTAAATCTCCGCCGAAGCGCCGTTGTTGT
>CALBTQ010000361.1 GCA_937967875.1 uncultured Pseudomonadota bacterium | reverse complement strand
GGTGTAGTCGTAGAAGCGCGGCGACAGGGTGAAGGCCTGTTGGTCCTCCGGGATTACCAGCGGCAAAAAGAAATCGACGAAGCTGCGTCGCACTGCGCCCGCCGCGGCCATGTCCTCGCCCAGCGGCCCTTCGAACATCACATAAGACGAATAGGTCGCCAGATCGACCACGCCGCTGAAGCGCTTGCGGTCGGGCCGGCGCGTGGTGATGTCCACGATGCCGCCCAGCGCGTTGCCGTAACGCGCACTGAAGCCGCCCGGGTAGTAGTTGATCGACTCGATCAACTCGGAGTTGACCACGCTGATCAGCGAACCGAAGTGAAACAGAATCGGGATGTCGAAGTTGTTCAGAAAGTACGCGCTGTCGTTGGCGCTGGTGCCGCGAATCACCAGCCCGCCGCCGTAGAAGGGCGGCATCTTGGTCACGCCCGGCAGATTTTGCACCACGCGCACGGCGTCGTTGCCCGCGCCGGCCACGCCGGTCAGTTCCTCGCGGCTCAGTTCATGGTGCGCCGCGTGTTCCGGCTCGCGTTTTTCCGAAACGACGATCTCGTCGAGTTCCTCGACGTTCACCCGCACGTAGATCGTCACCTTCACGGTTTGCCCGGCGACGATCTCCACGAACTGGCGATGCTCGCGCACGAAATCGCCGCCGATCGTCAGCGTGTACTCGCCCGGCGGCACGTCGGCGAAAACGAAGCGGCCCTCGGCGTCGGTTTCGGCGGCGAATTGCGAATCATCCAGTCGCACCGGAGCGAAGGTCACCGGCTCGCGACTGCCCTTGATGCGCACCAGTCCTTCGAGCGCACCGGTCTGTTGTCCCCAGCAAAGCGCCGGGACGCACAGCAGCGCCAGCAACATCGGCACAAGGATCCGCCGCATCGGCCTCACGTTTTCGTTTCGATAATGATGCATAAAAAAGGGGGCGAAACGCGTCGCCCCCCACGGATCATCAATGTAGCGGAACTAATTACTTGCCGCAACCGCCACTATCGTCGTCATCGTCGTCGCCGGACGCCTGATCGTCGTCGTCGGTCGCGTCGTCGTCGGTGGCGTCGTCGTCATCGACGCTGTCATCGTCGTCATCGTCGTCGCCGGGCACTTCGCCCGCGACGGTGAAGGCGGCGGTCAGTTCATTGCTGAGCACGCCGCACACGTCGGCGACCATGACGGTCAAGGTATGTTCGCCGGGCACAAACGGACCGGCCAGGCGGAAGTCGGCCGCCTCTTTCGAGGCCGTGCCGGTCAGGCTGCGCAACGGATCGCTGAAGCGTTCCGGCTCGCCGCCATCGACGGCGTAGAACAATTCACCGCCGGCCAGGTTGGCGTCGGCGTCGGTGAAGGTGAAGGAAATTTCCAGGTCGCCGTCCTCGGCCAGCGAGTCGTCGACCAGCGCCAGCGCGGCGATCTGCGGGGCCTGATCGTTGCCGCACAGGAAGTCGTAGTCCACGTCGATCGACGCGCCCTGGTAGCCGAAGCCCAAAAAGCCGCTGGCGAACTTCGCGCGGAAGTAGCCGCTCTCGCCCCAGTTCGGCCCCCAGGAGTTTTTACAGATCCAGTATTCCTCGTCCAGGTCGTAGCCGACGATCTGAATCGCGTGGCCGCCCAGCATCCGGCCCGAGGTGTGCTCATACACGCCGCCGGTGTAGGCCTGGAAATCTTCGAAAACCATGAAGCCGGCGACGATCGGGCCCTTCTGCAACTCCTGGATGTAGGCGTCGGGCTTGGGCCACATGTAGAAGCGGTAGCTGCGGATCTTGAACGCGCGGCTGTCCCAGTCGGCGCAGCGGTCTTCGCAGGGCATGCGCCCCAGCGAACTGTCGTTGCACTGCGCCTGCTGATACGGGTAGCAGGCTTCGTCGGCCGTGCCGCTCTTTTTCAGCCAGCCCAGGGTGTGGAAGAAGCTCGCCGGCGGCATCAGCCCGCCCGCGCACGACCAGACGATCTGCTCGGCCAGGTCCGGCTCGATGAACGTGTTGTCGTTGAGCAGCTTGATCCACGATTCGACCAGCCCTACCGTGCTGAAGGTGGCGCAGGAACCGCACGGATGCTGATCCTTGATCGGCGTGACATAGCTGCCGTTGTCGGTGTCGCTCCAGTCCAGATGACGCGGCACGTCGGCCTTTTTCGGACCGGGATAGTCCATGTAATACTCGCCCTCGACGTCGGGCGATTCCAGCGGCAGATTGGCCAACTCGGCCATCTCTTCCGGGCTCAAATGCGAAATGGAGGTTTCCCCGGCGGTCCACTGCGCGCCCGAGGCGCGAATGGCGGCGCGAATGGCTTCGATATCCACCGCAAACGCCGGCGCGGCCAGCAACAGGCCGAAAGTCAACAATACGAGAATGACGGTCATACGCTTCATGGCATTTTCTCCGCTTGGACGATTTACCTTCGCCGCATAAATCCCCACTAGATCGGAAGAGCGTCGTGTAGGGAAAGAGTGTAGATCTCGGTGG
>CALBTQ010000360.1 GCA_937967875.1 uncultured Pseudomonadota bacterium | reverse complement strand
CGTCGCCGGTGTCGTCGTCGCCGGTGTCGTCGTCGCCGGTATCGTCGTCGCCGGTGTCGTCGTCGTCGCCGGTGTCGTCGTCGTCGCCGGTGTCATCGTCGTCATCGTCGTCGTCGTCGATCAAATCGTCATCGTCGTCATCGTCGTCGTCATCGTCGCCGCAATCGCAAGCAGCCGTAAAGCCTACGACCAGGAAACTGAAGACGAGCAGAAGCAGAAAGTATTTCGAAACCTTCATCTGATATCCTCCTGTAAACAAAACTATACCGAACCTCACGAAAGACTTACCATAGCTCCGGGCCGCTGGCAACCGTTTTTTATGAGCGGTTATGCGCCGGAAGTTCCGTAATATCAAGTCGATAACTAGTTATAATTGAATGTGTTTTTGGCTTATTTCGCCGCCCCGGAGATCGGGATATTCATGCTGATTTATTGTGTATCCGGTATGTTTATGCTTCCGGATCTTCCGGTTCGTCGCTCACCGCTTTGACGATCTTCTGCGCGTATTCCACCGATTCGCCGCCCTGCAGAATCGTCGCCAGCACCTCCGGCGCCAGCGGCAGGTATTGGCTGAAATGCCGCACCAGGTGCTTGTCGATTTTCTCGAAAAGCGCCTCGACGCTGGTCAGCTCGTCGACGATCGAACGGCTGCGTTTCTTCCAGAACGCCAGCTCGTCGGTGTCCACGAACTGAATCGTTCCCGCCCAGAACAGCAGCTTCTGGATGGCATAGATCGTTTTTTGCGTCAGCTCGAAGCGCGGAAACTCGTTGGTCTCCTCCAGCGAATCGGCATAGGGACCCAGCAGATGCTCCTCCAGATCGTACTGGCTCATCGGTTTGCCCGGCCCGTTGACCCGGAAAATCTCGCGAATCAGCGGCCCGGAGATCGTGCGGTGGTACAGGTAAATGCGCGGATACCACAACGTGCGCAGGTAATCGCTACGCTTGATGTCCTCATCGCGCTTGGCGAACGGCAGCGGCCCGCTCGGCTCGTTGGTGATCGTCAGCGTCGGTACGCTGCTCTGCCGCGGCTGTGCGATCGTCGCGCGCACCGGCTCGAACTGTAGTTCCTCTTCGTCGCGATCCTCGTCCTCGGCCGGCATCTCGCCGCCCACCGGCCAGCGCGACAACAGCCCCACCTTCAAATCGCGGTGCGCCCCTTCCTCGCTGACGCGCACCACGTCGTTGCACGCTTCCAGAAACTCGCGGAAGGTGCCGAAGCCGTAGTTGGCCTCGTCGAAGGACGGCTCGATCTGGATCATCTGCCAGCGCAACCAACGGCCCACCGCCGGTCGATCGGTGAACCGGTGCCGCTGCATCGCCTTGAGCAGCAGTTCCTTCGCCTCCTGGAAGTCCAGGTCGCCCACCGTCGCGCGCAGCTTCTTCGGGTCGTCCGTGGCGATCGTGCGGTAAAAACGGAACAGGTTGCAGGCCTTCACCAGGTGCTCGCTGGTGTGCTCGCGCGTGCCGATGCCCACCACCTTCTTGCCGTGCTCGCGCAGCTTGAGAATCAGCCCGGTGTAGTCCGAATCCGACGCCACGATCACGTAGGTGTCGATGTGCGGATAACGAAATAATATCTCCATCGCGTCGGCCACCAGCCGGATGTCGGCCGCGTTCTTGCGCTGCGTGCCGCGCGGGTAAATCTGGATCATATCGATGTTGTTGCCCAGCAGGTTGAAGATCACCGGGTTGACGTAGTGCCAGTTGGAATATGCTTTTTTAATCGCTACTTGGCCGACGTGCTCGGTCACGTAATCGAGCACCTTGTCCATCTGGAACGGTTCGTCGCCGGCTTCCTCGACCGTCAGGCGCATGTTTTCAAAATCGATAAATACCGCGGCGATTTCCTTGGTCGGATCGAATAAAGAGGGAGTCTGACTATCATAGAACATTACAATAGCTCCTTATTTTTCTTGAAATTTAAAAAATCCAACTTCAAGAAAGTCTGTTAATTACAATTCGTTAGAAATGTAAGGATTTACAGTTTTTCTGTCAATAAAAATTTATTTTATGCGCATAATTTATACATTAGACATGGTGAAACTCATCATCTCTTCGGGCGCCACCGTCTCGTTCCGCCGGAACATGGCCGTGCTGCCGCCATTCCATGCTTACACTTCGAAATTCCCGATCGGCTCCCCGGTCCCGCAGATGGGCGTCGCGCTCCCGGCGGCATAGCCGAGTCACCGCCGCCAGGTCGCCAAAACACGTATCCGGTTTGATTAAAGTAGGCATAACCTATGCCTTAACACATCCGCGACAAGATTAAAAGACCTATCGCTAGAAATGGTTATATAGATGCTATAGAAAGGAGAAGCCACCACTCGAAGCTGCATGATTCGATTCAAATCCGAGAGGACAAACTGTCCGGAAGGCTATTGAGTTTTACAGGTAAGCCCTACTTCGCCACTTCCTCCGCGACGGCGTCGTCAACTCAGGGGGAGAGCAGGGGCACGAAGTTGGGCAAGTAGAAGGGGATGACGG
>CALBTQ010000359.1 GCA_937967875.1 uncultured Pseudomonadota bacterium | reverse complement strand
ATGGGACGATTTTCCTGTAATTTTGTTAGGTTTTCACATCACGACGCTGCTTAGGAAACTTATCCTAGCATTCCATAAATCGATGAGCAAACCGATTTTATGGTTTGCCGGATGACCCGCGCCCGCACTCGGCCGCCCGGCGAATGAGAAAAGTTGAACAGCACATATCGCGGATCGGGGGGAGGATTTATTCCGCTTCGCGTGCGCTGAAAAAGTCCGTCAGCAGCTTCGCCGTGATTTCCGGATGCTCCATGTGCGGCATGTGCCCGCATTCGTCGATCATCTCGCAGTGGGCGTTGGGCGCCAGCGTGGCCAAGCGCGGGCAGAACTCCGCGGGAATCCACGGATCCTGTTTGCCCCAGATGATCAGCAGCGGCGTGCGCAGCGTGTGATAGCTCAGCACCATTTTCTCGAATTCCTTGGAAAAAAACTCGCGCATCAGACGGCTGATGAACGCCTTGTACCCCGGTTTGTTCAGCGGCCGCGTGTACTCGTCGACGAACGTGTCGGTGATGACCTGCTTCTGCACCGCGGTGTCCTTCAGACCGGCGCCGATCGTCTGCTTGCTCGCGCCTTGCGCCACCACCGGCCCGGTGACCGGATTGGTCAGCAGCCCCAACGCCCACGGACGTTCCTGATCGAAGGACGCCGGGTCGATCACCGCCGCGCGCTCGACGCGCTCCGGGTATTTCCAACACAGGTACAACGTCAGCCCGCCGCCCATCGAGCAGCCGAGCAACGAGAATTTCTTCAGCTTCAAATGATCGGCCAGCTTGATTACTTCGGCCGCCATGTTCTCCACCGTCGGCATGAACGAACGCGGCGGCACGTCGGAAAATCCCTGGCCCGGCAGATCGACCAGAATCAGCCGCTTGCCGGCCCGGCGCAACGGCTCGACCTGTTGGTTCCACGCATAGCCGGAACTGGCGAAGCCGTGCAGCATCAGCAACGGCTCGCCCTTGCCGATGTCGATGTAATGCAGTTTGTAGTCGTCCATTTGCAGGTCGTGGCGGTAGGGGCTGACCAGATCGTTCCATTCCAGGTCCACCGGCTCGCCGATGTACCGGCAGGAGACTGCGCCCAGGATGGTGAAAAGGCATAACGCGAAGACGAAAAAGCGATGCGCAGTTGGAATGTTCACTTTTCTCTCCCGTAAAAGAACTGCATTTGTGGAAACCAGATGGTAGCGTGCCCCGGCCGGATGGTCAAACGCCGAACCGTAAAAAAATTCTTAAAAGACGATTGAAACTTTTGCTGTAAACCTGTGTCATAGAAACAAGCAAGCAATTCAACGCCGTCAGCCGGGGAGGAACCGTATGAAAGCCCGCCGGACGTTTCTTCTGCTGTTCGTGATTGTCGGATTATTATGGGGTACGGTTCAGGCCGCCGAACCGCCCAAGCCGCCGCAATTGCCCAGTATGGGCGACACCTCGATGCACGTGCCCTGGAGCGACTTCAAGGACATTCTCGAACAACTCTTGACCAACAAGGCCGTCGTCGACGATCCGCCGCCGCCTTTCGACGCGGTGCTCGCCGCGGCCGATTACAACGCCGTGGTGCGCGAGGACGGCGTGTCGGTCGAGATTCTCGCCGACGTGCTCGTGCTTAAGAAAAATGGTTGGGCGACCTTGCCGGTCTTTCCGCCCAACGTGCCGCTGGCCGCCGCGTTGCTCGACGATAAACCCACTTCGCTCACGCGCGGCGACGACGGCAATCTGCACCTGACCCTGCAGGGCCAGGGCGCACATCGCCTGCGTCTGAAATTGGAACTGCCCTTATCGCAGGACGGCGGACCCGAACGGTTTCTGCTACCCGTCGCGCTCACCCAGGTGCAGCGCCTGACTGTGCGCATTGGCAAGCCCGACATGCACGTGATGCTCGAGCCCGGCGGGCCGCTGGTCGGCCAGACGACCGGCCAGACGACTGTCGCCACCGGTTCCTTCACTGCCGCCAACCGCGTGACCGTGCGCTGGACGCGGCGCGCGCCCAAGGTGGAAAAGGGCGAGGCGCGCGTCTCCGCCGAAGTACGCACCATGCTCACCGTCGGCGAGGGGCTGGCCGTGTACACCGCGATCGTCGACTACGACATTCAGCACAAGCCGCTCAGCGAATTTTCCCTGTTGCTGCCCAAGGAGGTTTCGGTCGCCGACGTCTCCACCGACGGTCTGGTCGATTGGAGCGTGAGCGAACTGGAGAACGAGCAGGAACTGACGATCAAGATCGCCTTCGAGGCCACCGGTCGCCACCAGTTGGCGGTGACCTACGAAATGGTGTTGCCTTCCGATGAGTCCATCTCCTTCGCCACCCACACGCCGGTCGTGCGCAACGTCGTGCGGGAGGTCGGTTTCCTCGCCGTCGCCGTGCGCACCAACGTGCAGGTTACGCCCAAGGAAGGCAGCCTGCGCAACTTCGCGCCGGTCGATCGCAGTGAACTGCCACCCGATCTGCGCGGCGCCGACGAGCAAAAAGTGCTCTTCGGCTACAAGTACCTCAAGCATCCGACCGCGCTCGAAATGGAGTGGTCAAAGACCAAGAGCGCCCGGGGGCCACCTTGGGAAATCGAATCGGCCCAGACAAAGGTGATGATCCAAGAAAAGGCAAGGAAACGAATCGAAGGAAATCGAAGAAGCTGCGAAACTTATTTTGTCGGGA
>CALBTQ010000358.1 GCA_937967875.1 uncultured Pseudomonadota bacterium | reverse complement strand
GATCGTATTCGGTGACTGGAGTTCAGACGTGTGCTCTTCCGATCTAGTCTGTCATGCGACCGCAGCTTCTCGATCGAGGAAAAATCAAGAGGAAACGGCGACGGGATTATCGGGTGCCGGCCCGGTGGCGCTTCTTCTTGGCTTCTTCGAAGCGAATGACCAGCCTTGCGTCAAGCGCCCTGGCCATCTTCTCCAACGTGGCGACCGACATGCCGCGGTAGCGGCCGCTCTCTATACGGGCGATGGCGGGCTGCTTGGTGCCGACCGCCTCGGCCAGTTCGTCCTGCGACATTCCGCGGCGTCCGCGTAGCGCGATCAGCGAGGCGATCAACTCGAACTCCGGTTCCAGTTCATCATAAGCGCTCCGGACATCGGGATCTTCCAGAAGTCGTTTTTTGTATTCCGAGAAGTCGGCGCCCAAGCAGGTCTCCCTGTCGGAGCGCTTTTTTTCTTTCGTATCGGTCATTTTGACCTCTCTTTCATTTCGGCCAGGTATCCTTTGGCCCGTTCGAGTTCCTTGCGGGGCGTTTTTTGTGCCTTTTTCAAGAAACCGTGGAAAAGATAGAACGACCGGTCCTTCCACCCCGCGTAAAAGACCCGGTAAGCGTTAGATCCGCAACGGATCCTTAATTCCCAAAGGTCGGCACCCCGGATCTTCCTGGCGTATGGCTCCCGCAATTCAGTACCGAACATCTCCAGCAGGTCGACCGTCCGGATAACGCGCGCCTTGTCCTTGACCGGGAGCTTTGCCATAAAATCGTCAAACGGGATCTCGCCATTTGCGCGGCGGTATCGAACCACTTTCCACTTCATGGCGCGAATATAACATATCTGTTATGACTCGGCAAGTAAAAAAGGGGTTTGACTTGGGATAATACGGAGACTCTGGTGAGTGTATCAAACGGGCGATCAATGACGGGACGATTCCGCAGGACTGCTAAATTTCCTCTGCCAGGGCGTCCTCCTCTGGTGTTTTCTCTTTCTTTTTCGCATCTTTCACCCTTTGCAACAACGCAACCGCCCATTCCGCCGGCGATCCGTGGGAATTGGTTTCCGGTTCCCTCTGCGCCCTCGTGACCTTGAGCGATTCCAGCTGCTTGCGAATCAAGGCGTCGAACATTGCGATTGCCGCGTCGGAACCGCCCTGGGCTGCGCGATGCCATCGCGTGTAATAAAAACTGGCCATCGCGGCCTGCATCTGATCCGTCGAATCGTTCAGCTCGAAGTCCTTGCGAATAGACTCCAGCATCTCGTTGAAAAGATGATGGTCCTCTTCATTGATTAGCCGTTTGACATAGGCTCCGTGTTTAAGGCCGTTGAGGTTGCCGCGCATTTTTTCCGGTGGGGCGCCTCCACGATTTTTTGGATTTGCCCCGTGCATTCGACAGACGGTATAACCCCGCACAGCCGGATGTGTGCATCGCCCGCCGCCGTTTTTCATCCGAGCCTTGCAACGGAGAACTTCTTTTCCAAAAACGACGATATGATCCTGATCGTCGGGCAATTTCTGTTTGGCCTTCATATTCACCCCCTCGAACTCCTGACAATTACCTCTCACAAATAGTAAAAAAGACTTGGCGGCAAAAGGCAAGAAAAGTGGGTGGTAGTTTTTACCAGAAATTTCTGCCACCCCGGACGGCAACAAAATCTGGCGTTTTTTGCCCCTGGAACAGTGCGAGATTGATCAGACGATTTCCTCAACCGTTTGACTGAAATATCGAACCGCTTCAGAGGGTGTAGTCCCGACCATGTGCGTTTTTTTCGGATTTCTTGCGATAA
>CALBTQ010000357.1 GCA_937967875.1 uncultured Pseudomonadota bacterium | reverse complement strand
ACCACCGAGATCTACACTCTTTCCCTACACGACGCTCTTCCGATCTTCGCCGATGGTCAGTTGCGCCTGCCCATAGCGCATGACCAGTTCGATTTCGGCCTCGCGCACCGCGCCTTCGAACACGTTGCGCCACAGCTTGTCGTCGTAGGACGATCCTTCGCCCAGGAAGCCGGAGGAAAGCTTTTCCTTGATCGGCTCGATCATCGCGTAAGGCAGCACGATCTGAATCAAGCCCGAGTTGCCTTCGACATCGACGCTGCTTTCGACGATCAGCACGATCTCGGTCGGGTGCGCGATGGACACGAACTGCGGGTTGATCTCCGTGCGCTGGAAACCGATGTTCACCGGCTCGACCGGATCCCACGCTTTTTGGAATTCCTGCAACGCCAGCAGGACGACCTTGCGCACGATGTTCAATTCGATCGAGGTGAAGTCGCGACCTTCCACGCGGAAGCGCACCTTGCCCGAACCGCCCAGGTAGATGTTGACCAACACGAAGGTGAAATTGCTTTCGATGATCATCGCGCCCATGCCGCGGAAGGGCTCCATCTTGAACAGGTTGATCGAGGTGGGCAGCGGCAGGCTGTTGAGAAATTCGCTGAATTTGATCAGACGGATATCGCCGACTTCCACATCGACCACACGGCGCAATTCGATCGAAAGCGCACTGCGAAAATCGCGGCAGAATTTTTCGTGGATGACTTCGAGCATCGGCATCTTGCCGCGGAAGATGCGATCCTGGCTGGTCAGGTCGTAGGGACGCACTTCGGTGGTGGTCTGCATTTCGCTGACCGCCTTTTCGGCCGCGCTCGCGGCCTCGCGGTCCTCGATTGCGGACTCCAACTCGCCGGTGTTTACCGCACTAAGCAGGGCATCCACTTCGTCTTGGCTAAGTACCTGACCCATGGCCTCTCTCGTTTATGAAACGATAAAATCGGTGAACAGCACGTCATTGACCGCGTTGGTTTGGAAGATCTCGTTGAGCCGTTGCGTCAGTTCCTGTTTCAAGCGAAGTTTGCCCTTGCTGTTGCGAATCTGGATGTATGTCTTGCTCGACAACAGGTTGATGATCGCGTCGCGGATGTTGTTCTTGACCAGCTCCACTTGCTCCACCAACTTCTCATCCGTCAATTCAATGACGATCGTCACTTTCAAAAAACGCGTTTGATCCGTATCAGCCAGGTTGACCACGAATGGTTCAAGTGCCACTGTCGGCATGGCTTTTATCGGTTTCACCGTCTTAATCGCCTGGTTCGGATCCGCGGCGTTGGGATCGATTTCCTCATCGCCGCCGCCACCGATAATACCCGTTGCAAATAGAATGCCGATCACCGCCCCAATGACGACCACGGCGCCGACAATGATGAAGATCATTTTCTTGCTTGATTTCTTCTCCACTACCTGTCCGGTGGTTTCCTGCTCAGTCATGGGCGTTGCACTCCTGTACGGTTATGGTTTCTTCTTGTCGGGCTTCTTTTCCTCGGGCACGGAGAGAATGATGTCCACCCGACGATTTTTTTCGCGCCCTTCCGGCGTCTTGTTGGTTGCGATTGCGCGGCGGTCCGCATAACCGGCGGCGGCGACATCTCCCGCCGGCATGCTGCATTCGTCCACCAAAAACCGCGCCACACGCGCTCCACGCGCCAGACTCAACTCCCAGTTGCTGGGGAATTGCAGCGTGTTGATCGGCACATTGTCCGTATGCCCCTCGACCAACACTTTCATTTTATTCTTTTCGATGGAATCGGCCAGAATGCTCAACACTTCTTTAAATTTGGGCAACAAGTCCGCACGACCGGAAGCGAAGGTGATGCTGGCCGGAAAGCGCACGATCAGCCGGTTGTCCTGAACGATGAACTCCATGCCCGGCATTTCCTCGGGAGATGGTTCTTTATTCGCGGCCTTGTTCTTTTCCTCTTCCTCGACGTCTTCCTCCGGCGTTTGTTCAACCGGTTTTATCCCCGGGAAACCTCCCGTTTTCGACATCTCCGGTACGGCCACGAGATCGGAACCCAGTTTGCCTGAACTGGCGAGGGTTTTGATAAACGTTTTGCGCAACAGATTGTATGGAGACGCCTGGTCGCTGGCAATCGACGGCGGACCGGTGATCGCCTCGGTGCCCGCCATTTGCAGAAACGAATCGAAGGCTTCCTTCAGCTTTTTCGTGTCGAGGCTGGACATGGTCAGCAACAACACGAAAAAGGTCAGCATCAGCGTGAGCAGATCCGAAAACGTGACCATCCACGCATTGGGATCGTTGCCGCCTTGTGCCTTTTTACGCGCCATCGTCCGCCTGCCTTTTACATTCCCAGACCCTTGAACGGATCGGGTTTCTTCTTATCGTCTTTCTTCTTGCCCTTTTCCTCTTCGGCCAGGCCTTTGAAGCGAATGACCACGCGCCGGTTTGCCGCGCGCCCCTCGGGTGTGGCGTTGTCGGCGACCGGCTTGAATTCGCCGTGCCCTTCGCAACTGATTTCGTCGGGCTCGATGTTGAGCTTTTCGATCAAATGCCGCGCCACGGCGCCGGCTCGTGCAGTGGACAGTTCCCAGTTGCTGGGAAATATCGCCGTGCTGATCGGATTGCTGTCGGTGTGCCCCTCGACGACCGTGGGCGCCCGCGTATGGACAATGACGCCGGCGATCGTCTCCAGAATTTTATCCATGATGGGTTTGAGATGCGCCTGCCCCGAATCGAAGCAGAGATGATCGGCAAAAACAAGCAACACATCGTCGCCGTCGATTTCGTACAACACTTGTTCGGACAGCCCCTCGTCCGACAGTTGCTTATCGATGATCTGCTTGGCCAACTTGCCCGGGCCGTCCGCCCGCAGACCCAATTCCTCGCCGATGGTGATGATGTCGTCGCCGAATTGCACCAACGGGCCGGAACCGCTGCCGGAAAACACCGAAGTCAGGCTGCCCAGCGCTTTGCGGATTTTTTTGCTGTCCATGGTGGCCATCGAGTTGAGCAAAATGAAGAAAGCCAGCAAAATCATGGAGAGAGAGGTGAACATTACCGTAAAGGCGTCACCCTTTGCCTCTTCTCCTTTGCTCTTCCTCGCCACCGGTTTTCCCCCGAATTAGTTGAAGCTGCTCTTGCGCATCTTCGGTTCGAGGAACGCATGCAGTTTCGCTTCCAGAATGCGCGGGTTGTCGCCGGCGGAAATCGACAAAATTCCTTCCAGCATCAACTCTTTGGAAACGACTTCCTCTTCGGAACGCGTCCGCAGTTTGCCGGCGATCGGCAAAAAGACGATGTTCGCCATAATCGCGCCGTAGAACGTGGTCAACAACGCAACGGCCATGGCGGGACCGATCGACGACGGATCGTCCATCGACTGGAGCATCTGCACCAGACCGATCAGAGTGCCGATCAGACCCATGGCCGGGGCGAACGTGCCCGCCGCTTGAAACAAATCGGCGCCGCCTTTGTGGCGCGATTCGAGTTTCTCGATTTCCTTGTCCAGCAACGACTGAATGACCGACGGCTCCAGACCGTCGACGGCCATCTGAATGCCCTTGCGCAGAAACTGGTCGGATTCGCCTTCGCTGGCGCTTTCCAGGGCCAGAATGCCCTCTTTACGGGCTTTGGTCGAATAATCGACCAGGCGGCCGGTCAGGCCGGAGTAATCGGTCGGGGAGGTGAAAAAGGCGTTGCGAATCACGCTGCCGAATTTCAGGATGTTGCCCAACGGCCAGTTGATGAACAAAATGCCGATGGTGCCGCCGATAACGATCAACACGCTGGGAATATCGATGAAAGCGCCGGGGTTTCCACCGATGACCAGCGAGCCGATGACCAGACCGAAAGCCGCCAACAAGCCGATAACAGTTGCTATATCCACGAACAGCCCCTTTGTTTATCGATTGCCTGTTAATCCGTTTCTACCAGAGCAAGGCGTATGCCAACCGACAACCTGTCGATTTTACATTGTTTCCGCAGCGGAAATCGGCGCCGGGAACCGTTAAACTCCTTGTTTTCCTCCCAATTTTGAGACAATCGGCGGAAGTTCCGGTTCCTTCGTTCCGCGATCTTCGCTCGACTGCGCCGCACACCTCGTCAAAAGCGGCGAAGCCTTGTCGAAATTTTGACGCTCAGCGATTGATCGCTCATCCCTCTATCGGCAAAAATCGTCAACTTCTTGTCTGATTTCCATCTTCGATCAAACATTGCACAGATACACCCCGCTCCTCGCTACCGGAACGGAATTATCTTAGGATAATCTTACATCGAGAATTTGGCATAAGTCAATAAATATAATTTCCCGACAATTCAAAGAATTAACGGGAAAGAATTAATAATTTTCTTTAATTAGTGCCGCTACCTTCACGACGAGGAACCGGTTTTTACACGGTGTCGTCATCGGTCGTGTCGTCGTCCGTCGTGTCGTCGTCGGTCGTATCGTCGTCGGTCGTATCGTCGTCGGTGGTATCGTCATCGGACGTATCGTCGTCGGACGTATCGTCGTCGCCCGCCGCATCCACCGTATAGGCGTCGGTCAGTTCCGCGTACTCGTCGTCGCTGTTGATGACCCGCACGCTGTACACGCCCGGCGTGATGCCCGCCGGCACGGTCGCATACAGCAGATCCGAAGTGATCCTTTCGACGTCGTCGGCGAGGGTGTAACCGATCAACACGGTCATCGCATCGTCGAAGTTGGCGCCGGTAATGGCCACGTCGACATCCACGTCGGTCGAGCCGTGATCGGGATTGATCCCGGTGATCTGCAATTGCGCCGAACTGAGCACGGTGAAGCCTTCCACCAGGGTCGCGCTGCCCCCCGAGGAATTGGTCACCACCACGTCATAGACGCCCGGCGTCAGCCCGGAAGGCACCGTCGCGTTGATCGTGGTCACGCTGGAGACGGTCACCGATTCCAGCGTGGCTGCGCCGATCGCCACCGTCGCGCCGTCGAGAAAGTTCGTGCCGGTGATGGTCACCGCGGTCGTGTCGTTGTCCAGACCGACGTTGGGATCGATCGACAAAATGGAGATGTCGCCCGGATCGACCACGGTGAACGCGTCGGGCAGCACTACCGATTCCAGGGCTTCGGTCAGATAGGTGATGTCGTACACGTTCGCCGCCGTATCGGCCGGAATGACCGCAGTCAGCAGCTTGTCCGAAACGATCTGGATGTTCGTACAATCCACCGCGCCCAACAGTATCCGCGGCGAGCCGCGAAAATTCGTTCCCCGCAAGGCGATGCTGATTTCCTGGTCGTTCGCGCCGGAAGTCGGCTCGACGGACGTCAGCGACACCGACGCCCCGCTGCCCGATGGATAGCGCGTGAAATCGCGCCCGCACTGCACCAGCAATGCCACGGCCAGCAACACCATGAACGAAACGATGACCGTCCTGCGCATCGTCGCTCCCCCTATTCGAAGCGGCCCGAAAGACCCAGCAGGTACGCGTCGGGCGTCACCGCCGGCCAAACGGCCACTTGCATTTTATCATTGTTTTCGTTGCCCGCGGTGTACTGCCGCGAGGGATCGGTCAGCAGCAGATACGCGCCCGTGCCCAAGCAGGCCGCGCCGACGCCGCCGAATATCATCCACATGCGATCGTATTCCTCGGTATCGTTCTGATACCGGTTAAGGTCCGCGGCGGAGTCCGCCTTCTGGTAATCCTTGTAGGCGTTCAGACTCATGGTGAAGTAGTACCCGGCGGTGACCGCCGTGACCGTGCCGACCGACAACAGGCTGTAACCGGTGATGCGGCGGGTGGAAATGGTGGACACCTCGATCGGTCCGCCGGCCTTGTGGATTTCCCCGATGCGCTCGGCGGCCCCGGTGATCGCCGATTGCGACAAACGGCGGTTGGTGGGCGTGGTGACCGTGTCGCTGAAGGTCGGCGAGCCGCCCTTGCCGAGCATCTGCTCGCGCACCGACCACACGGTTTCCAGCGAGCTGATTTCCACGAGCTGGAATTCGACTTCCACCTCGCTCTGCGTCAGGTTCGACTGCACGTAGCGCACGATGCGGCCGAAAATCACACCCTCGACCTTCAATTCGCGCCCGATGCGGATCGCCCCGGCGACGTTGCCCGTCTCCAGCCAATTGCGCGGACTGTTGTACTGATCCACCAGGATGTCGCGCACCACATCGCCGCCGACCAGACTGTACAAGCGCCGATTGGCCAGCTCGACCATGAATTGATTGGTCAGATCCACGCTGATCGTCTCGCCGCTTTGCCCGAGTAGATAGTCGGGCACGACCACCGGCAACACGGCCACGCGCTGAATATGACGGCTGGAAAAATCGCTGGTGACGTAAGGATCGATCGGCACGCGGATCACCTGGTTGGAACAACCGGCCAGGCCGATCGACAGCACGAGCGCCAGGGCCGTCAGGCCCACGAGCCTCTTCATGATTTTTACCCACGCTTTGGGCGACCCGTCGGCCGCGTTAGTAAATGAATTCATTCCTGGCGTTTTCAAACACCATGATAAAGCGATCGTACAAATCCAAAGAGGCATCCGCTCCCAAATTCAACAAATGCGTCGCCGGCAGCATCGACAGGTCGATATCCTCCGGATGTTCGCCGCCGATGCCGGCCACGCGGCAGAACGTTTCGGCCAAAGCCACGATGGGCACATCGACCATGTTTTCCTCGATTTCATCCAAGCGGTCGATGTAGTGAATCGTGTTGGCCACCGTCGCCGGCAACGACCATTTGTCGATGGTCAGCTCGCCGACATCCTTGTGGAATTGCTTGAGAATGCTCAGCACCAGCAACCGCGAGGGCTTGAAGTCCGTCTCCATTTTGCGTTGGGCGTTTTCGATCACGGTAACGGTGATCATCTTGCCCAAATTGTGCATCAGGCCGCACAGGAACGCTTCGTCTTTGTCCGCCTTGAGTTCCCCGGCGATCACGCGCGAGGCGAAGGCGACGCCGACCGACCGCTCCCAGAATTTCTTGGCCAGATTGCCGTACATCTTGCTCTTGAAGATCTTCGTTTGCAGGCTGATGGCCAGCATCATGTTCTTGATTTCGGTCTGTCCCAGACGCACCAGGGCTTGGTTGATGTTCTTGATTTCCACCGTGCCGGCGTACACCGGGCTGTTGGAAATCTGGATGATCTTGGTCACGATCGTCTGATCGGTCAGAATCACCTTGGCCAGATCCTGCATGTTGGCGTTCGTATCGCCGGTGAGTCGGATGACCTTCAAAGCCACATGCGGCAGCATCGGCAATTCGAACTTCTTGTCGAGGATCAAGTTGACGATGCGCTCCCGGAAATTCTCTTCCTCCGGCGTCATGTCGAAATCCTCTTCCAGTTCGATCTCTTCCGGCGGCGGAGGCGGCGGCGTCAACTGCGGCTTCTCCTCGATCGGCGGCGGTGCGGGCGCTTGCGGAGCCTCTTTGGCTGTCAAAGAACCGGGGGCGGTTACGATAAACACCTTGTCGCAATGCGGACAACGAACCTTGAAGCGCAGCGCATCCTGGCTCATCGAACATCCTTTCCGGAAGCCGCCGGATCGCCGACCGTATCGTCCGCGCCCACCAATCCGGCGAAATGAGTAAGCAAACCGTGTGCCACGGCGTCCCGAAACACACCAACTCCCTGTTTTTACGCTATTTGCCCCCGTATTATGCCACGCTCACCCCGGCGCGCAATGGGACAAAAGATACATTTCGTCAAAAAATCGACAGGATCTTCTTGCCTTTCTGGTATCCTTTCTTGCTTGAATAAGTCATGAATGTTAAATCTAGTAGACAATGGATCGGATGCAAACAATAAAAAAGAGCCTGTTCTTTCTGCTTTGCACCGCGGTGATGCTCACGGCGTCGACCGGCGCTTTCGCGTGGCAGCATCATCCGGATGAAACGTTTCTCACGCTGCACACCGACCATTTCCGCATCACCTATCCGCAAGAACGGCGCTTCGAGGCGCTGAAAACGGCGGTGATCGCCGAAGAGGCCTTCGCCACGCTGACCAAGCGCCTGAAATGGACCCCGGACACGCCCTTCGACATCGTCCTGCTCGATCGCACCGACGACGCCAACGGCTATTCAAGCATCGAGCCGATGCAGTTGATGGTCCTTTACCTCGCCCCACCGCATCCGGAAGATCGCCTGGACTATTACGACGATTACCTGCGCATGCTCATCACCCACGAAATGACGCACGCGGTGCACACCGACGCCAACCGGGCCATTCCCGCGGCAATCCGCACCGTCTTCGGGCGCGTGCAGAACCTCGGGCACGTGTATCCCTTCTTCATGATCGAGGGCATCGCCGTACACGAGGAAACCGCGCTGGGCACGCGCGGACGCGGGCGCGCGCCGTTCTCCTGGATGATGTTGCGCATGGCCGCGCTCGACGACAACTGGCCCTCGATCGACAAGATCTCCTCGCGCAACTCCGACTGGCCGGGCGGCGGCGGCTCATACATTTTCGGCGGTCTGTTTCACGACCACCTCGCCCAACGCTTCGGCGAAGAGGCGCTGGCCGACTACAACATCAAACACAGCGGCCAGATCTGGCCGTACCTGTACAACCACGATTCGCGGGTGATCTTCGGCTATCAACTGACCGACTTGTACGACGCCTGGACGATCAACCTCAAACGCGCCTTCGAGGCCCAGCGCGACGAACTGGCCGAACAAGGCCTGACCGCGTCGATCCGCTTGACCGACGAAGGCTACGACCACAGTCAGCCGACGTGGCTGGACGAGCACACGCTGTTGTTCGCCGAGTCGATCGGCACGCGCAGTCCGCAAATCCGCCGCCTGGATATCCGCAACAAAGCGCGACGCAGCCGCACGGTGGTCAAAACGCGCGGCACGCGCGGCTATGCGGTTACCGCCGGCGGCGACATCGTCTACGCCAACAACGAGCCGGCCAACCGCTGGCTGGGCTTCAACGATCTGTGGCGCTATCACCCCGGCGATTGGCGCGGCAAGCGCCTGACGCGTTTCGCACGCGCCAACGAGGTGGCCGCGGTGCCCGGCAGCGAGGACGTCGTTTGCGTCACGCACGAGGGCGGACGCAGCCGGTTGAGTTACTACCACGCCGCCGACAATACGTTCACGCACCTGACCGACTTCGGCGATTTCGACGACTACGTGAATTTCGCGCGGCCGGCCGTTCATCCCGGCGGCAAATGGCTGGCCGTGTCGGTCTGGCACGACGACGGCAACCGCGATATTTTCGCCTTCGACCTGACGAGCAAAACCTTCCGCCGGCTCACCGCCGATCCCGAACGCGATATCGACCCCGCCTTCGATCCCACCGGCCGCTATTTGTATTTCACTTCGGGACGCACGGGCATTTACAACATCTACGCGTTGGACCTACAGACCGAAAAGCTTTACCGCGTGACCAACGTTTTGGGCGGCGCGTTTCAAGCGGCGCTCGACCCCAGCGG
>CALBTQ010000356.1 GCA_937967875.1 uncultured Pseudomonadota bacterium | reverse complement strand
ACGGCGCCCTCCGAGATCTACACTCTTTCCCTACACGACGCTCTTCCGATCTCAGTTGTGGGGACAAGCCGCGCAGCGCGAGCCCGAAAGCTTTCTGGCCAACCTCAACGCCGGGTATCATTTGGTGCAGGCCAACCGTCTCGACGAGGCCGAATCCCTCTTACGCAAAGCCGTGCAACTGCAACCCAACCGGGCCGAGCCGTTGCTGTCTCTGGGCGAAATCGCCTATCGCCGCAATGAAGTCCAACAGGCGCTGGACTGGTTCCGACAGGCGACGCAGGCCGATCCGAACTACTGTTCCGCCTACAGCGGTCTGGCGCAAATCTACGTGTTGACCGGTCAGATGATGCCCGCGGCCGAGACGGTCGACCGTGCGCTGAACTGCGATCCCGACGAACCGATGGCCCATTACATCGCCGGCTACCTCTTCGTTCTTACCGGGCAATGCGAGGCGGCGCGCCCGCATTTACAGAAAGTCATCGGCATGCAACCCCGCGTATTGCAACACGAATCGGCGCTCGAACTGCTGTCCAAATGTCCTTAATAATCATCCTCTTTCGCTAAAAAATTCGCTCGTTTTCTTGCTTTGACAAATTTCATCTTTACAGTATTCTAATATGTTGGCTTTGTATCAGAGCCATGGTGGAGATACAGATGAGCAAATCAACGATCGCGGCTCTCACCACACTGCTGGTGTTGGTGATCAATTTTTCTATCGCCCAGGCGGGCATCACCCAAGATCCGATTCTGATGGATCTGACCAAACGCGGCGTCACCGTTTCCTGGGAGACGCTCGATCTCAACGGCACGATCGATTACGGCGAGACCTCGTCGAACCTCGATCAGACGGTGGATGTCTCCGGCAACGACGGCGGCATGCTGCGCGGTAAAATCGAGTGCCTGAAACCGGACACCAAGTACTACTACCAGATTCACTCCGGCAACGACACGAGCGACGTTTACTACTTCTTCACCGGAGTCGAGCCGGAGGCGCCCTTCATGTTCATCGCTTACGGCGATACGCGCACCAACAAGGAAGATCACCAACAGGTGGTCGACGCGATCATCGACGAGCATCCGGAATTTCTCATGCACAGCGGCGATTTCGTCGAAGTGTCCATTTTCGTCTGGGAATGGAACGACTTTCTGGATGTCTTCGACGATTTGTCGCCTTACGTGCCCGTCGTTCCGGTGATGGGCAACCACGAAATGTGGGGTGGGCAACCGTTCTACCGGAAGTATTTCTCCACGCCGGACCATAACGGCGGCGACAGTTCGATCTATGCGTTCCAATACGGCAACACGTATTTCATCAACATGGACGTGGCGCAGCTTTATATGACCGGCACCGCCCAGTACAACTGGGTCGTCGAGCAACTCGAGTTGGCCGCGGAAATCCCCAGCGTCAAACACTGCGTGGTGCAGGCGCACTTCCCGCCCTATTCGGCCAGCAATCACGGCACCGACACCGATGTACTGTTATTCCGCGATACCTATACGCCGCTGTTTGAGCAGTATCATGTCGATGTGGTCTTTTCCGGCCACGATCACAATTACCAGCATAGCGAAGTCAACGGCATTCACTACATCGTCACCGGAGGCGGCGGCGCTCCGCGTTACGGCGTGGATCCGGAATCATGGACCGTCGCCTGGGAAAAAACGCTCAATTACATCCGCATCGACGTAACCGACGACACGATGTCCCTCACCGCCAAGCGCGCCGACGGCACGGTGATCGAGCAGTTCGACATCGTTAACGACTTCGGCGGACCGGGATCCGGCGAGGAACTGCCGGTGCCCTGCGCCGACGGCGATTACGACGAAGACGGACTGACCGACGGCGAAGAATACGGCATGTGCACCGATCCTTACATCGCCGACACCGACGGCGACACCTACAACGACGGCGAGGAAGTCGAAGCCGGTTCCGACCCCTGCGACGAAAACTCGATTCCACAGACCGATGACGACACCGTCGACGATGACGACGACACCGTCGATGACGATACCGTCGACGACGACGATACAACCGATGATGACACGGTCGACGACGACGCGGTCGACGATGACGTGACCGACGACGACGCCGTCGATGATGACGCCGTCGACGATGACGACGACGATTCCACGCCCACCGGCGGCGATGACGACGATGAGATCGGAAGAGCGTCGTGTAGGGAAAGAGTGTAGATCTCGGTGG
>CALBTQ010000355.1 GCA_937967875.1 uncultured Pseudomonadota bacterium | reverse complement strand
CCACCGAGATCTACACTCTTTCCCTACACGACGCTCTTCCGATCTTCAACATCGCCGCGCTCAAAGACAGCGACCTGCCGATCGAGGATCGCAAGATCATCACCCGTCATTCGCTGCAGGAAGGCATGCGCGGGCAGCGGACGATTTTGTGTATGGATGCCGACAGCGTCGGTCAACTCGCCGTGACGCATCTGCTGGATAAGCTGGGCTATCGCACCAAGGCGGTGTCCGATCTGGAAGACGCGCTGTTGGAAATCGATGAATCGCCGATCGATCTGGTGTTGCTCGATGCACGGTCGCTGGCCGCCTTGGGCCGCCAGGTCGTCGAGAATTTGCGGCAGAAACTTGCCTCGCGCGAAGTGCCCGTGCCGATCATCGGTTTGTATGCGGGGGCCGAACCCGACCAGCGGCTGCAGTTCGTCGACGCCGGGGCCGACGATGCGCTGCCCAAGCCGCTGCAGATCGGCGAAGTGCAACAGACGATGGAAAAATGGCTTGACCGCGACGAGCTGTTCGACGCCGAACGCCGGCTGACCGACAAGCCGATTACGCTCAACCTGCTGCTGGAGGCGTTCGATCACAACGCCGACCTGGTGCGTCGAACCGGTGAAACCTTTACGGCGAAGGCGCCCGAAGCATTTGAGCTGCTCAAACGCGCCTGGGCTGAAGAGGACATCGACCGCATCGCGATGTTCAGCGAGGAGATCAAGGAGCTGGCCGAACTCATGCGCGTGGCGCCGTTGCGCGGTCAGGCTTTCGAACTGGAAAAACTGGCCCGCTCGGGCAAGCTGTCGCGCGCCGCGGGGCGCATGAACAAGCTGGAAGAGTTGTTGCGCCTCACCCTGGAAACGCTGAACAAACTCGACAGCAATTAATTAAAAAAGGTAGGGGTGACTTCCGTCAGGAAGTCTTAAAAAGGTTGGGGCGACTCCCGTCAGGAAGTCGCCCCATTGTGTATGGCGGTAACGGATCGGTTATCCGTTCTTGCTCATGAAGTTTTTCATGAAGTCCACCAGCGCGGCGATCGACTCGGGCGAGGTGGCGTTGTACATCGACACGCGGCAGCCGCCGACGCTTCGATGGCCTTTGAGGCCGATAAAATCGTGCGCTTTGCCTTCGGCGATGAACTTGGCTTCCAGCTCTTCGTTGGGCAGACGGAACACGACGTTCATCAACGAACGATCTTCCTTCTTTACCGGGCAATTGTAGTAGCCATTCGAGCCGTCGATCATGCCGTAAAGCAGATCGCCCTTTTTACGGTTGCGCGCTTCCATCGCCGTCAGACCGCCGCTCGCATCGAGCCAGCGCAGCACGTTGCGCAGCATGTAGATGCCGAAGGTCGGCGCGGTGTTGTACAGCGAGTTGGACTCGACGAAGGTTTTATACTGCAGCATCGTGGGCAGTGTGGGATTGCACTTGGCCAGCATGTCGTCGCGGAGGATGACCAGCGTCACGCCCGACGGCCCGAGGTTTTTCTGCGCGCCGGCGTAAATCAGACCGAAGGGTTTGACGTCGAAAGGACGCCACAGCATGTCCGAAGACATGTCGGCCACCAACGGCACGTCGCCGGTGTCGGGGAACTGCATGTACTGCGTGCCCTTGATCGTGTTGTTGCTGGTGATGTGCACGTACCGGGCCTGCGGATCCAGATCCAGCTCGGTCGGAATGAAGGTGAAGCCGGCTTCTTCGGAAGTGGCCGCGACGCGGGTCTTGCCGATGCCTTTGGCTTCCTTGATCGCCTTTTTCGACCAGGCGCCGGTGAGCACGTAATCGGCGCTGAGTTCGGGATTGAGCAGGTTCATCGGCGCCATCGCGAACTGCAGACTGGCGCCGCCCTGCAAAAACAACACGTGATAGTTATCGGGCAGAGCGAGCAGCTTTTTCACCAGGGCGACGGCCTCGTTGTGCACGGCGTCGTATTCCTTCGAGCGATGGCTGGTTTCCATCACCGACATGCCCGAGCCCTGGAAATCGAAAAACTCGTCGTACGCGGCCTGCAACGCCTCGAGCGGAAGCGCGGCGGGACCGGCATAGAAATTGTGCACCCGTTTCATGCGTTCACTCCTTGCCATTAATCTTTAATAAAGTCGGAAATAATTTCCACCGCGATTTCGCCGATGCGGCCCATGTTCTCTTTCGTGCTGGCGCCGATGTGCGGCGTCATGATCACGTTGGGCGCGTTCAACAGCGGACAATCGTCGGCCGGCGGATCAGAATACCACACATCGGTGGCGTATGCAGCAACCTTGCCGCTGGTCAGAGCGGCGGCCAGATCCGGCTCGATGACGACCTTGCCGCGGCCGGTGTTGACGATGATCACGCCGTCTTTCATCTTGGCGATCGCCGCCGCGTCGATCATCCCTTTGGAGCCGTCGTTGAGCGGCAGATGAATGGAAATGTAATCGGCGCGTGCGTACAGATCGTCGACGTTCGCCACCACCTCGGCGTAATCGGACGTCTTGTCCGACTGCCGATACGCGATGACTTTCATGCCGAAAGCGGCGGCGCGTTTGGCCACTTCCGTGCCGATGTTGCCGATGCCCAGCAACCCCAGCGTCTTGCCGAACAGCTCGGTGCGTTTGAGTTCCTTCTTGAGCCACTTGCCTTCTTTCATGCCGTTGTGGCCTTCGATGAGCCGGTTCGGCACGGCCAGCATCAGCGCGAAAGACAGTTCCGCCACCGCGATCGCCGAAGCCGCCGCCGTGTTGACGGACTTGACGCCTTTGCTTGCGGCGTATTCGCGGTCGATGTTGTCCATGCCCACGCCGCCGCGGATGATCAATTTGAGGTTGGTCGCCCGGTCGATCCACTCTTTGGTGCACTTGGTTTTGGAACGAATCAGGACGATGTCCGCCTCCGGCAGGCGGGCCTGATCGTCGGTCACTTCACCGAATCGAGCGAGTTTGCCGGGCAGTACGTTGTCGAATGCGTCGGAAATCAGAATCAACATTTTCCAGCCTCCTTACGAGAGCGTGTGTATACCGTCAATATGACGAAGGCCAAAAACATTCACCCGGTCAGTCGTCGACGAGCAGACGCACGACGATGCCGGAACGCAATTTCGGTTCGAACCAGGTTGACTTGGGCGGCATGACCATGTTCGCGTCGGCGATGGCCATGAGCTGATCGATCGTGGTGGGGAACATCGCGAAAGCCACCGCGTAGGCGCCGCTGTCGACCAGGCGCTCCAATTCCTTGATGCCGCGAATGCCGCCGACGAAATCGATGCGCTTGTCGGTGCGCGGATCGCCGATGCCCAACACGGGGTGCAGCAGGTTCTCCCAGAGGATCTGCACGTCCAGGCTGCCCACCGGATCGTCGGCCGGGAAGCTGTCTTCCTTGGCGATCAACCGCCACCAACGATTTTTGCCCACGTACATGCCGACGTGCCGCATGCATTTGGGCGGCGGCGTGGCGCAGGGGATGATCTCGAATTTTTCTTTCACGCGCGCCAGGAAATCGTCGGGCGACAATCCGTTGAGGTCTTTGACCACGCGGTTGTAATCGAGAATCTTGAGTTGGTTGTCCGGAAACGCCACAGCCAGGAAATGGTTATACGCTTCCTGGCCGGTGTGCTGCGGATTGGCCTCGCGCCGCAACTTGCCCACGCGTGCGGCCGAGGCGCTGCGGTGATGGCCGTCGGCAACGTACATGGCCGGCACCTGCGCGAAGGACGTCTGCAATTTGTCGATGGTTTCCCGATCGTCGACCACCCACAGCGTGTGCCCGATGCCGTCGGCGGCAACGAAATCGTAGGTAGGTACGCCGGCGCGGATCGTCTCGACCATCGCGTCGATGTCCGCGCGCGCCTTGTAGGTCAGAAAAACCGGCCCGGCGTTGGCGTTGAGTTCCTGCACGTGGCGCGTGCGATCGTCTTCCTTGTCTTTGCGCGTGTGCTCGTGCTTTTTGATCAGGTCGCGCTCGTACTCGTCCACGCTCATCGCCGCGACGATGCCCACCTGCGTGTGCCGGCCCATGCGCTGTTGATAGACGTAATAGCAAGGACGATCGTCGCGCACGAGGTAGCCCTCGTCGATCAGCCGCGCGAGGTTTTTCGCGCCGGTCGCGTAGACGATATCGGAGTACAGATCGGCGCCTTCCGGCAGGTCGATTTCCGGTTTGACGACATGCAGAAAGGAAAGGGCGTTGCCCTTGGCCATCTCGCGCGCCTCCGCCGAATTCAACACGTCGTACGGCGGGCTGGCGATCTCTTTCACGTATTCCGTTTTCGGACGATATCCGCGGAATGGTCTGACGTCGGACATACCTACCCCCAAGATGCTAATTTCCCGTGCCTTTGTAACAGAATAGGCTGCGCTGTCAACCGGGGAAAATGATGGGAAAAGGTTTTATATCGTTGAGAAAAGTGTATCTGCATGCAAACTGCATAAAAAAGTTATTCGCGCCGACTATGGCGAGAGGGTTTGCGGCGATGCGGGCTTGCACCAAGCAGAATTTCGGTGAGATCCTCGCGTTTAGCCAACCGCAGGGCTTTATGCACCAACGATGCATTTTCCGGCAGGTGCGCCAGGATAAGCGCTTTTTGCATCTGTTTGCGCTGCACATCGCGCTCGACGAATACCGTTTTTCCCGTGAGCGGATGCTTGCCGGTGGCGTACATTACCGTGGCCATCGTGCCTGGAGTCGGGGTGAAAATCTGGCACTGTTCCACGCGCATTCGTCGCTGCCGTAGATAAAGCGCAACGTCGATCATGTCGGTCAAACGCGAACCCGGATGCGCCGCCATCAGGTACGGCAGCACGTATTGTTCCTTACCGGCGCGCTGTGAATGGAGCGCGTACAATTCGAGAAAACGATCCAGGTGCGCGATGTCGGTTTTGCGCATCAACTCGATCACGGCGGGACACACGTGCTCGGGCGCGATTTTCAAATGCCCCGACGTGTGATGTCTCGCCAGCGCGGCGATGAACGGCTCGTCGAGCACGGCCAGGTCGGTGCGCACGCCGGTGGTGATGAACAAATGTTTTACCCCTTTCACGCGTCGCGCTTTTTCCAACAACGACATATACGCGCCGTGATCGGTGTGCAGATCGGGGCAACGCTGCGGCCACAGGCACGACGGACGATCGCAGGATTTTTCACGCGTGCAACGCAAACCGTACATGTTCGCGGTCGGACCGCCCAGGTCGTTGATCGTGCCGCGGAACGCCGGATGCGCCGCGATGCGCTCCACCTCGGCCAGCACGGAGTCCGCCGAGCGGCTTTGGACGATCTTCCCTTGGTGCGCGCCGATGGCGCAAAACGCACAACCGCCGAAGCAGCCGCGATGCGAGGTGACGGAAAAACGCACTTGTTCCAACGCCGGGATGCGCGCGCCGGCGTACATCGGGTGGGCGTCGCGGGTGAAGGGCAGTCTATAGATGCGGTCGAGTTCCGCGCCGCTTAACGCCGGCCACGGCGGATTGGCGATTACCCGCAGGCCGCCGTTGTTTTGCCACAAGCGCCGCTCGCGATGCTTTTCCATCAAGCGAAACGCGAGCAGGTGGGCGTCGATATCGGCAGCGACTTCCTCGGCGGCGGGGAGGGCGACGGCGTCGCTCGGTTCCGGTTCGCGAAGCGGCACGCGATACACGACGCCGGGCACGTCGCGTACGACGGCGAGACGCTGTGCGGAATCGGGCGCGTCTATTCCTTGAGGCAACTCGGCCAGACGCTGCGCGATGGCGACGATCGGCCCTTCGCCCATGCCGTGCACAAGAATATCCGCGCCGCAATCCATCAGTAACGAGCGACGCACTGAATCGCTCCAGTAATCGTAGTGTGCGAAACGGCGCAACGAGGCTTCCAGCCCGCCGGCGACAATGAACGCGGCTTTGCCGTAAGCGCGGCGCAACAGGTTGCCGTAGACGGTCAGCGCGCGATCGGGGCGTCCGCCCGCTTTACCGCCGGGGGCATAGGGGTCGTCCGAGCGCCGTCGTTTAAGGGCGGTGTAATTGGCGACCATCGAATCCAGCGCGCCGGCGGTGACGGCGAAGAACAGGCGCGGCAAACCGAGTCGTTTGACCGATTCCACATCCTGCGGATCGGGGCGGGCGATGATCCCCACACGGAAATTCGCCGCCACCAGCACGCGGCCCAGGAGCGCGGCGGGGAACGACGGATGATCGACGTCGGCGTCGCCGGTGACGATGACGACGTCCAATTCGTTCCAGCCGCGGGCACGGGCTTGTTCGCGATCGACCGGCAGATGTTCGCTGCTCATGGTCCTCCTTGCTTGGCGCTCCATTTATAGCGGTCCGTATCGCAAGTTACAATTGGCGGAAAAAATTTTGCCGGCCTTGCTTCTTTGCCCGCCGATTTTACATTTGGATAATGAAACCAAAATCAATGGGTGAGAAATGATTAAAATAATCTTTTACTCTGTACTGTTGTTTATCCTGATGACGGGCACAATCGCGGCCGAGCAATCGCGTCCGCCGCAGGTGGTCGAAAAGGTCGATCTGCAAAGGTACCTTGGCGTGTGGTACGAGATCGCCCGTTACCCCAATCGCTTCGAACGAGATTGCGTAGCGGCGACGGCCACCTATTCGTTGCGCGACGACGGCAAGATAGACGTGCTCAACCAATGCCGTCTCAAGACGCTCGACGGCAAACCGAAAGCGGCCAGGGGCAAAGCCTGGATCGTCGATCCGGCGACGAACGCGAAATTGAAAGTCAGCTTTTTCTGGCCGTTCTCCGGCGATTACTGGATCATTGATCTGGATGAAAATTACCGCTACGCCGTGGTGGGCCATCCCGAGCGCAAGTATCTGTGGATTCTCAGCCGCACGCCGCAAATGAACGAGGAAACGTATACAAACATTATCGAGCGCTTGCGCGCTCAAGATTACGACCCGGCGAAGCTGATCCGCGTTCCCCAGGGCGGGGAAGAATCGCGGTTGTGAAGGCTTTGTCTAACGCCCTGATATTCAAGCGAAATAATTTATTTAATTCGGCGGTGAATCTCGCTTGACAAAAACGGGTCATCCTTGTAGATAGTAATGCGCTTTTTTGATCATTGCATGTTTGCGGAAGTGGTGGAACTGGTAGACGCGCAGGGTTCAGGGTCCTGTGTCCGTACGGACGTGGGGGTTCAAGTCCCCCCTTCCGCACCAAATGCCAAGCGGGCGATCCGATAAGAATCGCCCGCTTTTTTTTCGTCTAGCGCGCGTACAAACCGGTAAGCACGGCCTCTTCGATCGTCGCGGCCTCGATGTCGCCGAGCACGTCGGCCAACGCCGTGTCGTCCTCCGGCGCGGTGATCTCCTCACTCAACGCGATCAACGTGAAGTTGTATTGATGCGCGTCGTCGCCTTCCGGCGGACACGGTCCGGCATAGCCGATTTCATCGAGATAGTTAAGCGTTTCCCAGGCGTCGCCGGGCAATGAGCCGTCCTGGCTGACGCCTTCGCTCAACGAAGACGTGCCGACCGGAATGTTGATCAATCCCCAGTGATGCGTGTCGCCGCTGGGCGAATCCGGGTCGCGGCAGGTCAAGGCGAAGGCCACCGTTCCTTCCGGCGGATTTTCCCAGGCCAGGGGCGGCGAGACGCCGTTGTCGGGATCGTCGTTGTCGCAGGTGTACTTGGCCGGTATCAGGCTGTTGCCCACGAAGGCGGTCGAGGTCAAGCGGAAGTAATCCTCGTTGTCATCGTCATCGTCGTCGTCGTCGCCGCCGTTGCCCGGCGAGTCGAAAGGATCGTCGTCGTCACCTGTGGGCACGTAGTTGTAATCATCCTCCTCTTCAGTGCCGCTGCCGCAGGAGAGCAAGACTCCCATGACCAAAATCGCCATTCCGCATAGAAGGGCGGGCCATTTCATTTTCCCCATGATAATGCTCCTTCTTCTTGGAAAGTGTTTTGTTTCGCAGCGGTGGAATTATAGCGCATTCGAAAACAAGATAAAATGTCCGAAAAGCCGGTTCACGGTTGCGCCGGGCAGGGAAATGGATAATATTAAATAAGTAATCGATAGGTGGCGGAACCGGAAAAAAGCGATGAAAAATTTCATGTAGAAGCCGTTCATATCAGGGAATATTCTCAATTTTCATCCAAGTCGAACCGATGGGAGGGACAAGAACATTCGGGTCATTGAATTTTCTTGTCTGGCGGGGGAGAGTGGTTATATTCAGCGTTAGGAGAAAGCGAGGTATATACGATGCTATTTTCTGCCGATCCACAACGTCCGAAAAATGTGCCGGTGCTGGCGCTGCGCAACGCGACTTTGTTTCCCGGGACGATTGCGCCGATGGCCGTCGGACGCGCCTTCTCTCTTAACGCACTGGAAGTTGCGCAAAAAGAGCACGGCATCTTGGGCGTCTTCACGCAGTTCGATCCCGAGGTCGAGGAACCGAGCGGCGCCGACATTCATCACATCGGCGTGGCCGCGAAAATTCTTAAGACGGCGGAAGACCGTCGCGGCGGCAAGACCGTTCTGCTGCAAGGGCTGCACCGCATCAAGATCATTCGTTTCAGCGACATGGCGCCGATCGTGCGCGTCGACGTGGAGTATCCGGATGATTACCATGACGACGACGCCGAGGCGCACGCGCTGTTGACCCAGATCAAGGAACTGGCCATCGACATCATCGCCAAGAATCCGGCGTTGCCGCAGGAAGCCAAGCACTTCATCCAGGAGATGGATAAGCCGGGCATGCTGTGCGACCTGGTCGTTTCGCACTTGTCGATGCCGATCGACGAGAAAATCAAAGTGCTGCAGCAACTGGACGTCAAGGAACGTTCGCGCGACGTGCTGCGCATGCTGCAGACCGAACTGTCGCTGCTGGAAACCAAAAAGAAAATCGATCGCCAGGTCAAAGGCGAGATGGATAAAAGCCAACGCGACTACTACCTGCGCAAGCAGATGGAAGCGATCCGCAAGGAACTGGGCGAGGACGAGTCGGTCGAGGACGAAATCGCCGACGTGCGTAAAAAGCTCGACGAGCTGCAACTGTCCGACGAGGCGCGCAAGACCGTCGAGAAGGAGCTCAAGCGCCTGGGCAAGATCCCGACCTCGTCGCCGGAATACACCGTTTCCAAAACGTACATCGATACGCTCATGGAACTGCCCTGGAGCAAGATGTCCGAAGACCATCTGGACATCAACGACGCCGAACGCATCCTCAACGAAGATCACTACGGCCTGCAGCGCGTGAAAAAGCGTATCCTCGAATACCTGTCGGTGCGTAAACTCAAGCCCGACGTCAAAGGCCCGATCCTCTGCCTGATCGGCCCTCCGGGCGTCGGCAAGACGTCGCTGGGCAAATCGGTCGCTCGGGCGATGGATCGCGAGTTTGTGCGCATGAGCCTGGGCGGCATTCACGACGAGGCGGAAATTCGCGGCCACCGTCGCACGTACATCGGCGCGCTGCCGGGGCGCATCATTCAAGGCATCAAGAAAGCCGGCACGGCCAACCCGGTGTTCATGCTCGACGAGCTGGACAAGGTCGGCAAGGACTTCCGCGGCGATCCGTCCTCGGCGTTGCTCGAAGTGCTCGACCCCGAGCAGAACGATTCGTTCATGGACAATTACCTGGCCATCCCCTACGACCTGAGCCGCGTGTTGTTCATCGGCACGGCCAACGTCGCCGACACCATTCCGCCGCCGTTGCGCGACCGCATGGAGATCATCGAGATCCCCGGTTACACGCAGGAAGAAAAGGTGCTCATCGCCAAGAAGCACCTGATCGCCGAAGAGATGGAAAACCACGGCTTGAAGACCGAGATGTTTTCGATTTCCGACGGCGCGCTCAACGAGGTCATCGACAAGTACACGCGCGAGGCCGGCGTGCGCGGGCTCAAGCGCAACATCGCCGCCCTGTGCCGGGCCGCGGCCAAGCGCATCGCCTCGGGCGAGGCCGACAAGGTGCGCGTGAACAAAAATCTCGTCGCTACTTATCTCGGACCGCAAGTTTTCTTCCCCGAAGTCGCCGAACGCACCGCGGTGCCCGGCGTGGCCACCGGCATGGCCTGGACGCCGACCGGCGGCGACATCCTCTTCATCGAAGCAGATCGGAAGAGCGTCGTGTAGGGAAAGAGTGTAGATCTCGGTG
>CALBTQ010000354.1 GCA_937967875.1 uncultured Pseudomonadota bacterium | reverse complement strand
CCCCTTGCGGGCTCTGGGGATTCTTACCGGCGACGCGACTTTTATCTTCGGTTGCATCGCCTATTTCGGCTATTTCTTTCGCACCGGATTGTTTTCCTTGCCGAATGTCCTGGAATGGATCGTGTTAATCGCTTTGTTCGTTATACTCTGGATACGACGGAAGGAGCCGTTCGTTCCGCAAAAAATTATACTGCGTTTCCTTTATTTTTTCCTGGTCTACATGGTGTTTCGAACAACCGTATTGTTATCCATCACCGGCGGACTGGCGATGTACCGACATCATCTGGCGGCCGGCTTCGTTTGGCTCGGGTTGTGCTTTGGGATGTTTATATTTTTGTTGAAAAAAAAAGAACGAAAACGGTGGAAAGTCGCTTTATTGATGGCTTTCGTCGGTTTGGCGATCATTCTGAGTTCGATTAATGAGACGGGTTTTCGTTCTGAAGAAGCACTTTTCGGAATCGTTCTTGGCATAGCGATTTGGCTGATGTTCCGTTGGATTTTTTCGGTTCACCACCGGCCGTTGAATTATGTGTTTGTTACCGCCGCTGTTTTAATCGGCATGGCGGGATTGATGAGTCTTGATTTGGTCACGGCAGCCGTAGCGACGATGCGCACCGAATCCTTGATTCAATGGGTCGACCGCACTGAGCATGGCGGGTACGACATGGAATCATCCGCCGACGGCAAAGATCTTTACGTGGCCGCCGGTTATTTACTGCGTTACTGCAACGCAAAAAATCCGCCATGTGCGAAGCATCCTCGTCATATTGGGGCGCAACGTTTGGCGATCGATCGAAAATCCGGCCGGATCTACGTGCCGGCGTTCGTTCGTTACGAACCGGATCAGGATAGATGGGACGATGTGTATATTTACGATTTGGAGACGGAACTGATCGGTTCCATTGATTATCCGGGCTGTCGCGGAGCGCTTTATGTTTATTATAACCAACCTTTTCATCGAATATTTTATGCCTGCGAAGCCAGCAACAACATTGTCATCTATGATGAAACCAGCGGTTTCTATCAGTCGCTTGACGGATACCTGGCGACGAACGTCATGGCCTTCAACAAAGAGGGGGATCGAACATACGTGCTGCCGGTTCTGGATCGGTTTATCGCCGTGCTGGATACGAAAACCGGCGCCTTGTTGAAAAAGAAGAGAGTTGTTTTTCCCGTTTATAGTCTGGTGGATGACCCAAGGCATGACGTGATTTTCACCACGCGCTTTATTTTGGGCGACGTGATCGTCCGGGACCCCAAGACGCTCCAAGCGTTGCAAACGATTCGCATCGATCCGGGACCGCGCGATGTGGCAGTCGACTGGAGTCGCGGACTGCTGCTGACGCCGAACTATTTCATCGGCACCGTGGGGGTGATCGACATGAATTCGCGGCGGGTCGGACGGATGTTCGCCGGCTTACGCGCCCGGGGCGTTTTTTACGATGAGAAGAAAGACCGCCTCTATTTTGCATCCCTTGCCGGCATCGGCTACTACCGGGGAACGGACTTATCGAAGGCTTATTATTCCACGGGCTTTTGGTCCGATCTGACGGAACTCGGCCGCATGATTGCGGTACAAGGCTTTGGCCGGGTTTTCCGTTATTTATTGAGTTTTAAAGAATTGATGTGAAGACGGCGACGTTTTCGGCAAACCGCTCTGGCCGCGCTCGCCGAGGGGGAAAGCAACGAGCGCAGAAGTCCTATAGCGATGGGTATCAATCGAAAAGACGAGAGACTCTTTTTTCGGTTATAGGAGTATCGTTGCGGCACTTCGCAGATGTTCGGGTCGTAGGTCAGACAGCGAAGAAGAAACGTGGTGTTGCCGTCAAAATGACGTCCGATAAAGACATTTTCCCCCTTGGCGTCGTTGAACACCTTTTTAACGAATTCCATCCGGTAAGCTCGATAAAAAATGGAAAAATCAGTCACCTGCGGATGGGGGAAGACCGCTTTTAGCAAAGCGTTGCCCAAGCGACTGATCCACCTCCGCGTCAGGGGAAATCCGATGATTTCTCCACCGCTTCGATACCGTGCTGCAATCACGATGTCGTAATTCTGATCGACACGGTCGATCATGGTGGTCATGATGCCGATGTCGCTTGTTCCGTCGCCCTCGATGCAAATCAGGCAATCGTCATCGTCGGCTGCGGATATCGCCTCGCGGTATCCGTCAAACAACGTGCGGGGAGCTCCTTGGTTGGTTGCATGATGAATGACCTTGATCGACTCTGCTTGCCGCGCGACGAATTCTTCGATCTGTTGCGTCGATCCATCCGTGCTGCCGTCATCCACTACGATGAGGCGCCGATTTCGTTTCGCCAATACGTTGCATACATCCTGGAGCACTACGGAAATATTCCCGACTTCGTTATAAGCCGGAAGCACGACGTGTATCTTTCGCCCCTGTCCGTCAGACGCTGTGGACGGTTGATCGCGGGGAATAGTAAGGCCTGATTTTGGATGATTGTTTGAAGAAGGGGCGATATCGGTCATTGAAACTCATATGCCGGGGCTGACGGCATCCTCATAATAGGCGCGCTATCGCATCTATCAGATCGGAAGAGCACACGTCTGAACTCCAGTCACCGAATACGA
>CALBTQ010000353.1 GCA_937967875.1 uncultured Pseudomonadota bacterium | reverse complement strand
CGCCGGGTGCACGCGGCGGCCGGTCAGCGGAAAATTCTCCAGTGCGCGCGCCGTGTGCACGCCGTACAACGCCGCGGCGGGAATTTGCTTTTCACCCAGCAGGTCGCGTTCGCGACGATACTCACCCGTCATCGCTGCTCCGTCGGTTCAGCAGTATTGATCGCGTTCGCCATCCTTGACCTTGGCGCGCAACACCTCGCTGCGCTTGCGCGGCAGCTCGTCCATCGTGGACAGGAACTTCTCGACCGCCGCTTCGCCGATCGCCTTGGTTTCCGGCGTCGCGTAATCCTCGAGGTATTCGGTGAACGTCGAAATCGCGTTCGGGTCGCAGTGCGCCTTGATGTCGCCGGGCTTGGCCAGGTCCATGAAATCCTGCCCGGTGCGGCCCAGGCGGTAGCAGCCGGTGCAGAACGAGGGAATATAGCCCAGCGCGGCGATGTCGCGGATGACCTCGTCCAGCGAGCGGTGATCGCCCAGCGAGAACTGGCTGGCGTCGAGTTTTTCCTCCTCGGCATAACCGCCCGGGTTGGTGCGGCTGCCCGCCGAGATCTGCGAGACGCCCAGCGCGAAGGTTTCGCGGCGGATGTTCGGCGTTTCGCGCGTGGACATGATGATGCCCGTGTACGGCACGGCCAGGCGCAGGATGGCCACGATCTTGCGGAAGTCGATGTCCGACACCGCGTGGGGCGGATGCGAGGCGATGTTCGAACCGGTCGCCGGCTCCAGTCGCGGCACGCTGATCGTGTGCGGGCCGACGCCGAATTTCTGCTCCAAATGGCGGATGTGCTGCATCAGCGCCAGGATTTCGAAGCGCCAATCGGCCAGGCCGAACAGCACGCCGATGCCCACGTCGTCGATCTTCGCTTCCATCGCCCGGTCGATCGCCGTGATGCGCCAGTCGTAGTCGGTCTTCTTGCCGGCCACGTGCACCTGGCGGTAGATCTCGCGGTGGTAGGTTTCCTGGAACAACTGGTAGGTGCCGATCTGCGCGGCCTTGAGCTGTTTGAACTCCTCGACCGCCAACGGCGCGACGTTGACGTTCACCCGGCGGATTTCGCCGTTGCCGCTCTTGGTCGCGTAGATCGTCTCGATCGCATCGATGATGTAGTCGAAGCCCCGCTTCGGATACGACTCGCCGGCCACCAGCAGCACGCGCTTGTGGCCTTCCTCGATCAGCGACAGCACTTCGCGACGGATTTCGTCCTGCGTGAGCGCGCGGCGTTTCACTTCCTTATTGCGGGCGCGAAACGCGCAATACAGGCACTCGTTGCCGCACAGGTTGGAGATGTACAACGGCGCAAACAGCACCAGCCGCCGCCCGTAGATCGTCTCCTTGGCCTGACGAGCGGTGGCGAACAATTCGCCCATCAACTCCGGATCGCTGATCGCGGCGAGGATGGCGATGTCGTCGGCGTCGAGCCCTTTGAGTTCCAACGCCTTGGCCAGCACCTCGCGCACGTGCGCGGCGTCCTTGTCGGCGTGCTTGGCCAACGTGGCGTTGATTTGCGCTTCATCAATGAAAGCGGACGATTCCGTGTGTGCGATTGCCATGATTCAAGACCCCTTCCTCTCTTTGACCGCCGCCGGCAGCGTCCGAGGAATGGTGAAGGTGAATTCGGCCCAGCGTCCCGGCTCCGATTCGGCCGCAATGCGACCGCCGTGTAGTTCGACGATACGCCACGTGGTGTACAGACCGACCCCCGTGCCTTTTCTTTTTTTCAGCTCGGGGGTGTCCAGCCGCGAGAACTTGCGAAACAACTTGGCCTTCTGGCCCGCGGGAAAGCCCGGCCCGCGATTCCAGACCGCCACCCGCAACAGGTCGTTCTCCGCCGCCACGCGCACGCGAATCTCACCGTGATCCTCGCCGTACTTGACGGCGTTGCTGAGCAGATTCACCAACACGATTTTCAATAAATTGACGTCGCCCTCGGCGGGGAGCGCCGTCGCCGTGAAGTCGCGCTGCAATTGTACCACTTTCTCATCGATTTGGGGCTGCACGATGTCGATCGTCGGTTCGATCACCTCGGCGATGAAATCTTTGATCGGCGCGAAGTTCGGCTCCAGGCTGCCGCCTTCGATGCGCGCCAGGTCCAGATACTCACGCACCAGCCCCAGCAGGTATTCGCCCTTGGCGACCATCCGCTCGATCTTGCGCCGCTGCTCGTCGCTCATTTCGCCTAGGTAGCCGCCGAGCATCATGTTCGCGTCGGTGACCAGCGAGGCGACCGGGCTTTTCAGCTCGTGACTGACGAACCCGAGCATTTCGGTGTAGGCGTCCATCGCCGCCTGCAACTGCTCGATGCGGTAGGCCTTCTCCACCGCCTGGCTCAGCCGTTCGGCGACGGCCAGATGCAGCAGCGCGTCCTGCTCGCCGAAGGCGTCGGGTTGGCGCGAACTGCGAAAGAGCAGCCCGACGTTGCGTCCGTCCACGACCAGCGGACAGGTCATGCTCGAACGCACGCCTTCCTTGAGGACGATCTTGGTCGAGGCGCTGTCCGGATGTGCGCGCAGGTACGCTTCCAGATCGCGGATGATGCGCACGCTTCCTTTGTTGATAACCTCGGCCAGCGAACTGCCCTGCAGTGTTTCCGCGTAGCCCTTGTTCAGCAGCAGCGGCTCGTAATCGGCGACGGCGTGGTAGGCGCGCACGCGCAGGCCGTCCTCCTCGAGGAACGACAGGCCGATACGGTCGCACGGACATAGCGAGCGCGAGGCGGCGAACAAAAACGAAAGCATCTCGTCCAGCGATTGCCCGGCGGCGATCTTGCGGTTGATGGTCTCCAGCGCGGCCCTTTGCTCTTCGGTCAACCCTTCGCGCAGGCGCTCGGGCGCCGGCGGGGTAAAGAACGG
>CALBTQ010000352.1 GCA_937967875.1 uncultured Pseudomonadota bacterium | reverse complement strand
GATCGTATTCGGTGACTGGAGTTCAGACGTGTGCTCTTCCGATCTATGTCCTTGGCTTCCTCGCCGCCCAGGTCGCCCAGCGCGCGGATGGTCGCCTCGGTGATCTTGTCGCTGACTTTCGAGCCGAACAGGCTGCTGAGTTTTCCCGGCCGGATGATTTTCTTGAGAACGGGCAACGCCTCTTCGCCGCCGATCCTGCCCAGCGCAGTGATCAGGTCGATGGCCAGCGGTTCGTTCTTTTCCGGCAGCGTCGGATCGAGCTGCTGCAGCATGAACTCCAGCCCGGCCTTCGAACGCGCGTTGCCGAAGTGTGTGTACAGCATGCGCTGACTGGACAGGTCGAGGTTGGGCAGCGCCTGCGCCATCATCTGGTTGGCGCGCTCGTTGTTGATTTTAATCAACGAGGACAGGCACGCCTTGCGCACCTGCTCGTGCTCGCTGGTCATCTGCTTGGCGATCAGCGCGATCGCCTGCTCGTCTTTCATGTCGCCGGCCAGCACCACCAGGTTGCGGATGAAGTACCAGGGTTGTTCGGGCTTTTCCAAATACTGGCGCACCAGCGGTCGGGCCGATTCGGGGAACCGCTCCAGGCCGGTAATGACCTTTTTGCGTACGCGCATTTCCTCGCTGTCGCGCAGGATCTCGATCAGCTTTCCGACCAGGCGCGAGGTGTCCATCGTGAAGAGCACCTTGAGCGCCATTTCGGCTTGCTTCTCGTCTTCGGCGGTGAAGCGGTCGATGAGGTAGTCGAACAGCTCCTCGTGCTCGAGGATCTTCGCCTCGCACATGGTGAGGAATTTGATTTTCGTCTGGTCGCTTTCCATTTCGCGCAGGTTGTTGACCGCTTTGAAAATCTGCATGACGAACTGCAGGTTGCCCGCTTCGATCAGCTTGCCCAGGTCGCCGATGAGCACGGCGAGAAACGCGGCGTACACGCGCGGTTCCTTTTCCTGGCGGAATGCGCGCAGGTTCCAGTTGTACAGATGGCTGTGGTACGTCGTGTTTTTCACTTCCAGCAGGCTCTGGCTGATGCGCACGATCGCCGCGGCGAGGCGCAGGCGCACGTTGGGATCCTCGTCGTTGATGTTCTGATAGATCTTGTCGAGGATCTTCTTGGCCACGTCCGGGCGGTTCATGTCGGTCAGGCGCACGAGCAGATCGGGGATATTCGGCTGGATCTTGTCGTCCAGGAAATAATCCGGGTCCTTGGTGATCAGTCGACGCACCTTGAGAATCAGCAGCTTGTTCGGATCGGTCGCCTCTTTCTTGACGGCGCGCGCCATGCCCAGGGCCTTTTGCGCTTTTTCCACCAGGTCCGGCGACTGCTGGCGCGTTTTGAGATCCTGAATCAGCCGGTTGAGCACCTTTTCCGATTCGTCGATTTGCGACGGATTGAATTCGAAGTCGGCCGGGTTGAGACCCTCGATGACCCGATGGTACTTGCGCAGGAACATGTCGATGATCGTCGATTTCTTCTTCATCGACAGGGTCGAGAGAATGCGCCCCTTCAGGTCGGCTTTTTCCTCGAGGTCTTCGTTGAAGCGCGTCGAGAGGATGCGCGCGAGCGTGAACGATTTGAAGTTGGTGACGATCTTGAGGAAATCGTCGAGCAGCTTGGCGCGGATTTGCGGCTGGTTGAACGAATAGATGACCCGGCTGATGCTCTCGAAGGTGCCGGTCAGTTTTTCCACGCGCTCGTCGCGCGAGGCTTCGTTGGCCTCGACACTCGCCGCGGCCTGCATGGTGGCCATCTGCTTGATCAACTCGGGGCTGATGCTCGAGATCATTTCGCTGGTGACGGCCGATTGCTGGAACGCCGGTTGCGGGGCGGTGATGTCGGCCTCCATCGCCTCGGCGTCGTTGCTCCAGCGATCCAGCGCGGCGGCCAGCACCGGGGCCAGTTGCTCGAAATCGACGTTCTTGGCGTTTTTCACCCTATCGAAATCGATCTGCTGCTTGAGCTGTTCCAACTTGTCGTCGGAGATGTTCAGGTCCTCCAGCGGCAGCTTGCTCACCAGGTATTGAACGAAAACGCCTTCCTTGAAATTCTCGTCGTTGATCTTGCCGCCGGGCACATTGGCGAGTTTTTCCAGTTCGGCGATGTCGGCCACGGTCTGACCGCGCTCGATGGCGACGAAAACCTTCTTGTCGACCTCGATATGCTTGACGCCTTTTTCCTCGAGGTATTTGTTGAGGTCCTCGATCTTGCGCAGCTCTTCGGGATGCTGACCGAAAACGTCGACAAACTGCTGCAATTCCTCGCTGTTCAAGCCTTTTTTGTAGGTCAGGCTTTTGATGTTGCGGTCGCCCATCGTCTGAATGAACTTGGATACGTAGCCGCGCTTCTGAATGCGGTCGGGCTGCAACTCTTCGTTGATCAGCAACTGGCGCTCGTTTTCCGAAAGCGTAAACGAGTTCAATTCGGCGAAGATGTTGTCGAAATGTCCGATGCCGCGTTCCAGGGCGATCTTGATGATGGACGATCCCGGCGGATACCGCTTGATGTTGACGATCGTACCGCCCAGCGATTGGATGGTTTCCAGAATCTGGTCGCGTTGATTGTCGGTAAGGCGCGTGTCACTCATTCCGGTTGATCAACCTATATAGCTTGAGTATCGAAAAAGCCACCAAAGTTTAGAGAAAGCCGCGATTTATGTCAACGCGCCCGGTCGCGATGCGTCAGCATGGTTTCGTATTTTTTCATCGCGGTGATGACCCGGCGGACATACCGATTGGTTTCGAGATAAGGGATCTCGGCGATGAAGTACGCTTGTTCTATTGTTTGCTTGTTCCGCAACCATTTGGCGACGGCTTTGGGGCCGGCGTTGTAGGCGGCTACGGCGTAGGCCGGGTCGTCGCCCAGCGTGTCCAGCAAATGGCGCAGGTACCAGCAACCGTAGCGGACGTTGGTTTCCGGATCGTATAGGCTGTCTTCGTGATACTCCTCGCCCAACGCGGCGGCGATTTCCTGTCCGGTCTGCGGCATGACCTGCATCAGGCCCACCGCGTAAGCGGGCGACTCCACCGTCGGCCGGTAGTTGGATTCGTTGAGGATGATCGCGTAGACCAACGCCGGCGGCAGGCGGAACTGTTTGGCGTAGCGCTCGACGTTCTCGGCGTAGCCCAGCGGCAGATACAGCGGATAATAGGTGTCCAGCAGCGAATCGCGGTGTCCCTTCAGGTATTGGTACACGCCGCCGCCGTACACCAGTTGCCGCGCCATCGGGTACGCCTTGGCGTCGTGCGCGACGCGGGCGAGGGCGAATCGCTGCGACGCTTTGATCTTCTTGGGAATCTCCAGCGAAACGATCTCGCGGTTGGCCGCGCGCCAGAAACCCAGTTCGGTCGTCTGTTGCAGGCGGGGGAAGTTTTTGAGTTCGTCGAATTCCGCCCACCACGCGCTGTTGAGCGGCGTGAGCTTCGGCCCCTGCGTGTTGTGCCGGTTCATGCCCTGGGCGATGGTCACCGCCGGCCGCTTGTGCGCCTGCAGAATTTCCGCGCTGCGCCAGCCGTAATAGCCGGTCGGATCGTTTTTGTTCAGGCGGGTGAAAATGGCCATCGCCTCGGTGACGCGCTTGAGCTTGAGCAGCGTCTGCGCGCGCCAGAAACTCGCTCGTTCCTTTTCCTCGCCGCGCCGGTCGTTGAGAATGGCGGTGAAATGCCCGTCGGCCGTTTTCAGGTTGCCGGCCATCATCGCCGTCCAGCCGGCTTTCCAATGCAGGAACGAGTTGGCGCTGCGTTTTTCTTTCAGGCGGCGCGAGTAATACCCGTAGGCGTCGGCGTATTTGTTGTCCTCGATGTTCAGCAGGCTTATCTGATACCAGCCGGTGCGCCGGGCGCCGTAGCCCGCGCCGTGCTTGGTCAGCAATTGGTAGTTTTCGCGTGCCTTGGGTGCGTCGCCCAAGCGTGTGTACAGCCGCGCGAGCTGATAGAGAATGTCGCCGTATTTGGCGTCCTGCCGCGTTTTAAGCAGTTCGTAGTACGCCGCCGCCAGGTCGTTGTGGTGCGTGCGGAAGAACGAATCGGCCGCTTTGTCGACCAGCTCGGGCATCGCCGTCCACGCCTCGCCGCGTTCGCGCCGCAGGCGGATGGCCAGGTCCAACGCCGGACCGGCCTGTTGATATTGCCCGCTGGCGTACATGCGCAGGCCGAACTTTGCGGCGTAGTCGATTTGTGCGGGCACGTTCTCGGTGAAGGCCGTGCGAAGCAAGCCCTCCAGTGCGCGGATGCTGTAGCGGTGCGGATCGGTCTTTTCCAGCAACTGCCGGTAGAGCGCGGCTGCGGCGGCGTTTTTTTTCTGCGCTTCGAGCAACTCGGCGGCGCGCACCAGGTAGTACGCGCGCATCGTTGCGCCGGTTGCGCCGTCGGCGGCTTGACGATACGCGGCGACCGCCTCGTCCTTCTTGTCCAGGTCGACGTAGGACTGCGCGATACGCCCCGCCGTGTTTTGCGTTAGCGGCGATTGCGGATATTGCGTGCGCAGGGTTTGCAGCATGGTTAGCGCCGCGGCGTGATCGTGCGCGGCCGACGCGTTGCGCGCCGCTTCGTCCAGCGCGGCGGCGCGATAAGCGGGCAGCAATTCGCCCGTCTCGGCGAACAACCGCGATGCCCGGTCGTAGCGTCCGGCCTGCTCGTGTTCGCGCGCCAGGCGCACCAGTTCGCGTCCCTGCGCCATGGGCGGCAACTTCCGCGCGGCCGTTTCCTTTTCCGCCAGCGGATTGGGCGGCGGGGCGGAAGCGCTGAAGCTGTCGTCGGCCGTGCCCTCGGCGCACGACGAACACAGCAAAAGCAATAGGAAAAGGAGAATCGTCGGAAGCAACAAACGCAGCGTCGAGCGCGAAGCGATCATTGTGCGGTCAATTATCCTCGCAACGGGTTAAAGGGGAATGCGGCGGCTTTTGGCGAAACCCATGATGATGTTGCGCGCCTTTTGCAGATTCGACAACCGGTGGTGCTTTTTGCGGTTCCCGTCGAAATCGTCTTCGCCGATGATCTCGTTGCGAAACTCGCGCTCGTATTGCGCCACGTATTGCAGCAGCGTGCGCAGTTGTTCGCTCGTGCCGAATTTGCGCAAGCTGACCACCGTCATCATCGCGTAACCGTCCGCAACGGCTTTGATGTATTCTTTCGGACTGCTGCCAACACCCATCATGGCCTCCACGGTTGCGTACCTTTTTTTCAACCATAAAGGACTCACCGCCAAAGTACAACCCGACGAGCGAAGGCGAAGCGGGGAAGAACGATACGAGGGCGCCTATTCAACGAACCAATCGGGAGTGAACCAGTCGGGCACGCAGTCGGGATTGCAGGCTTCGCAGCCTTCGTCGTCGGTGTCGGGGCAGCAGTCGTCCTCCCACCGGGCCCGGATCACCTCGCGGTCGCCGCAGACAAACTCGTCGGCTCCTTCGTTGCATTCTTCCTGGCTGTCGTAAGAGGAGATGAGACACGAGAAGGTGTGCTCATCTTCGGCCTTCCAGCCGGCGCATTCGACCCAGCAGACGCTGCGGATGTAAACGCCGTCGTCGTTGTCGTCGTCATCGTCGCCGCAGGCGCCGATTGCAATCGCCGCGACCGACGCCGCCGCCAGAAACGAGAGCAACAAGAAAACCCATTTGTTCGCGTTCATCGCGACCTCCCAACTCAGGATGCGTCAACATAGCGCAAAATATCTATTAACACATTTTTGGCGTAAACCAAACCGTGTTTGTATTGCGTCCGCCGGGGCGATCTCATATCATGGCGGCTGTTTTTTCGTGCAACCGTCGGGAGGGAACGTGCGCATTACCGGGGGCGAGCATTGCGGCCGGCGCATTCATGCGCCCGTGTCGGTAAAGCTGCGCCCGGCGCTGGATCAGGTGCGCGAATCGCTGTTCAACATTCTGGCCCGGCGCGTGCCCGACGCGCGCGTGCTCGACGCCTTCGGCGGCGCGGGCCTGCTCGGGTTGGAGAGCCTCTCGCGTTACGCGGCTGAAGTGATCTTCGTCGAAAAGCATCGCCCCACGGCCGAACGCCTGCGTGAATTGCTGCGCGAATGGCGCATCGACGATCGCGGCCGGGTGATCGTCGGCGATTTTCTCAAGGTCGCCCCGACGCTCGCCGGCAAGCCCTTCGACCTGATCTTCATCGATCCGCCTTACCATGCGGGCTTGATTACGCCCTCGGTTCTTGTGGTACAAAAGCATCAACTGTTGGCGAGCGATGGGTTGATGATCATCAAGCACATCAAAACCGAACCTCCGGAAATACCCGTGGGATTGCGCGTGGTCGACGAACGAAAGTATCGCGACGCGCGCGTTGAATTTGTCGCCCTAGACAGCGGAGAGAACGAATGAGCAAATTGGCGGTGTACCCCGGCAGCTTCGATCCGATCACCAAGGGACACGTGGATTTGATCAAGCGCGCGCACTGCGCCTTCGACAACCTGATCGTCGCGGTGGCGACCAATCCGCGCAAGAAAACGCTCTTCACCGCCGAGGAGCGCGTCAGTCTGATCAAAGAAGCGCTGGGCGATCCGCGCATCGTGGTCGACACGTTTCCCGATCTGTTGATTCACTATATTGCGCGCATCCAAGCCAGCGTGATCCTGCGCGGCCTGCGCGCGATCAGCGATTTCGATTACGAGTTCCAGATGGCGCTGACCAACCGCAATCTCAATCCCGACGTCGAAACGTTCTTCCTCATGGCCAGCGAGCCCTACATCTACCTGTCCTCGACGATGGTCAAGGAGATCGTCTATTTCGGCGGCGACGTGACGGCCATGGTGCCGCCCAACGTCCTGACCGCCTTGCAGGCCAAAATGAAATCGATCCATACCGATCAACTTTAATTTCAAAGGAGACCTTGAATGAAAATTGCCGCGCGTTGCCGTTCCCTCGCTCCGTCGATCACCCTGGCCGTTTCCGCCCAGGCCAAGGCGCTCAAGGCGCAAGGGCAGGACATCGTCGCCTTCGGCGCCGGCGAGCCCGATTTCGACACGCCCGAGCACATCAAGGAAGCCGCGATCAAAGCATTGCGCGACGGCGTCACCCGCTACACGCCCGCCGCGGGCATGCCCGTACTGCGCGAAGCGGTGGCCGCGTTCTATCAGGAAACGTACGGCCTGCCGACCAAGGCGGGCAACGTGGTGATCACCTGCGGCGGCAAGCATGCGCTGTACAACATTTTCCAACTGCTGCTGGAGCGGGGCGACGAAGTGCTCATTCCCGCGCCGTACTGGGTCAGCTATCCGGAGATGGTCACGCTGGCCGAAGGCGTGCCGGTGATCGTGCCCACCAGCGAGGAAACCGGTTTTCGCGTCACGGTCGATCTGCTGCGCGAATACACCACCGAACGCACCCGGGTGCTGGTCGTCAACAGCCCGTCCAATCCCACCGGCGCGGCCTACACGCGCGAGCAACTGCTGGAGCTCGGCCGCTTCGCCGTCGAAAAGAACCTGGTGATCATCTCCGATGAAATATACGAAAAGCTCGTCTACGACGGCTTCGAATTCACCTGCTTCCCCACGCTCTCCGAAGAACTGCGGGCGCGCACGGTGATCGTCAGCGGCGCGTCGAAAACCTACGCGATGACCGGCTGGCGCATCGGCTGGGCCGTCGGCCCCGAGGATTTCATCACCAAGATGAACTTCCTGCAGAGCCACTCGACGTCCAACCCGACCAGCTTCGCGCAGTCGGGCGCGCTGGCCGCGCTGCAGGGCCCGCAGGATTGCGTGGCGATGATGGTCGCCGCGTTCGCCGATCGGCGCAAATACATCCTGGAGCGCCTCGCCGCACTGCCGGGCGTAACCACCTTTGCGCCGCAGGGAGCGTTCTACGTCTTCCCCAAATTCGACGCCTATTACAACCAAACGGCCGGCGGCATCGAGATCGTCGATTCGCTGAGTTTCTGCAAATTCCTGCTCGAACGGGCGCAGGTGGCGGCGGTGCCGGGCATCGGCTTCGGCGCGGACGGAAACATCCGTTTAAGTTATGCCACGTCCATGGAGCAGATCGAGAAGGGACTCGACCGCATCGCCGGCATCCTGGGCGAATTGTCGATCGACTGACAAAAGCCGCACAAAATCAAAGAATTGTTGACACGGGCGAAAAGGCTTTGCTAGTGTCGTGAAAAATCGTGCAGCCTTGCGGGGAGAGTATGAATGTGGAATGTCAGCCCGTTGCGGACGGCGCTTTGCGTTTCCTTAATCCTACTTCTCGGTTTTGCGCTACAAATCACACTGGCCCAGGATGAACCGGCGGCAAAAAAGCCGACGACCGCCGAATGCCTCGGATGTCACGACGGCACCGCCGCCGAGCTAAGCGCGGAGGATCGCGCGGGCATGGTCGAGGCGCTGCCCGCCGATTGGCAGCCGCAGGGCAAAAAGGCCGATCCCAAGCGCGCGGGCGTTTCGCTGACCGTCGATACGACGGCCATGAAAAAATCGGTGCACGGCGACGATTGCTCGATGTGCCATCACATCGCCGCCACGCCGCACCTGGCCAAACTGCCGCCCGTCGATTGCACGACCTGTCATGACGAATACGCTTCTCTGTATCGCGAAGGCGCGCACTTCGCCGCTGTGCAGCGGGGCAACGAGAAGGCGCCGGTCTGCGCCGATTGCCACGGCGGGCACCTGGTGCTCGCTTCGTCCAACCCGGAAAGCGCGATTGCGCGCGAGAAGGTATCGCACCTGTGCGGTTCGTGCCATACGGCCGAGGTCGTGCCCGGCCGGCGCGGCATCGGCGCCTACGACAATTGGGTCGAAAGCGTGCACGCGGGTAAGAAGGACGGCCAACGCACCAACGCCGCGTGCACCGATTGTCATGACGGTCACTCGGCCCGCTTCGCCGACGGCGGCACGGCCAAAACCAACGTCGCGCGCACCTGCGGACGCTGCCATAAAAAAGAGGGCGAGGAGTACGAGCGCGGCATTCACGGCGCGGCGCTGAAACAGGGCAACCTGTCCAGCCCGACGTGCACCGATTGCCACGGCGTGCACTCAGTGCAGGCCGTCGCCGCCGAAGGCTCCTCGGTGTACGGGTACGCGGCGGTGGGCAACGTGTGCGGGCAGTGCCATCGGGCCGAGCGGATCAACAACCGCTTCGGCATTCGCGGCACCTTTGAGAGTTACTCGGACAGCTTCCACGGTCTGGCGCTTAAAAAGGGCGATCTGCGTTCGGCCAATTGCGCCAGTTGCCACGGCGCGCACCTGATCCTCAACAGCGCCGATCCGGCCAGCAGCGTCAACGCCGGCAATCTGCAGGAAACCTGCGGCAAGTGCCATCCGGGCATCGGCGCGGGTGTGGCGCAGGGGCGCGTGCACCCCGAAATTGCGCAGGATGCGCCGTCGCTGGGCGAGAAGGTGCAATGGTGGGTGAAGTTCATTTACCTCGGGTTGATCCCCGGCGTGCTGGGCTTCATGTTCTTGCACAACCTGATCGACTGGCTCAAGAAGGTGCGCAAGCATCTGCGCCTCAAGCGGCTGGAAGGGCAGTACCTGCGCCTGACGCGCAGCGAGCGCATTCAGCACATCGTGCTGATGATCAGCTTTTCGACGCTGGTGGTCTCCGGCTTCGCGCTGGTCTTCGGCTGGAAGATACCCGGCATTTCCGGCGAACTCAACGAGTCGATCCGCGCCTACACGCACCGCCTTGCCGCGCTGGCGATGATCGGTTGGGCGATCTTCCACTGCTATTGGGCGATCTTCACCAAACGCGGCCGGGGCTACATCATGGCGATGATCCCGCGCTACAAAGACGCGGTGGACCTGGTCGAGATGATCGCCTACAACCTGGGCTTCATCGGCGACAAGCCGAAGTTCGACCGCTTCAACTACATCGAGAAGATGGAATACCTGGCGATGATCTGGGGCACCTTCGTCATGGTGCTCACTGGTTTGATTCTGTGGTTCGAGGAAATCGCCCTCAAGCTGATGCCCCTGTGGATGATCGACGTGGCCAACATCGTGCATTACATGGAGGCCATCCTGGCCACGCTGGCGATCATCATCTGGCACTTCTACAGCGTGCTGTTCAACCCGGACGTCAAACCCATGGCCACGCACTGGATCACCGGCATGCTCAGCGAAGAGGAAATGGAACATGAACATCCATTGGAACTCGAACGGATCAAACGCGGCGAGCCGCCGGAAGTGTAAGGGGTAATTCTTCCCTTATTTCAAAAAGATGATGTGAAGTCAAAAAACGCACTTGCCAGAGGCTTAGAGAAGGTAGTAACCTGCGAACCCGAGGGATAGCAATAATCTTTTTCGTTGAAGGAGGAGTATCTCAATGAAAAAGCACTTGATGGGGCTAATGGCTGTATTGATGGTTCTCGCTTTTGTGACCGCCGTTTTCGCGGTCAGCGACACGATTGTTCTGAAAAGCCCGACCAAGGGCGATGTCAAGTTCACGCATAGATCGGAAGAGCGTCGTGTAGGGAAAGAGTGTAGATCTCGGTG
>CALBTQ010000351.1 GCA_937967875.1 uncultured Pseudomonadota bacterium | reverse complement strand
AGATCGTATTCGGTGACTGGAGTTCAGACGTGTGCTCTTCCGATCTGGGGCAGGTCCGGGTATTGTTCGCCAAGAAAGGCCAACGCGGCCGCGACATCCTCGGTTTCCACCTTGCCGCTTTTGCCCATCCCCTCGCTACCGCCGACCCCGCGAAAATTGAAGCGCAAGGCGGCGATGCCGCCGGCCGTCAGACCGTCACACAAGGCGAGAACGACGTTGTTGTCCATGTCGCCGCCGTAGGCCGGATGCGGGTGGGCGACGACCGCCGCCGCGACGGGGGCGGCGGAAGGCTCATGCAGGCGCGCTTCGAGGGAGAGGTTCCCGCAGGAAAAACGAAGCGGTTGCTCGCGGCTACTCACTAATCCCTTCGTACATATAGTTGCGCATCGAGCCGGAGATCCAGCCCATTTCGTAGGCCGTCTGGCCGCCGACGACCACTTTGTCGAGCGAGTCGATCCGTTCGAATGCGGTGGGCGACGTGGGAACGTACATGCCGGTCAACTCGGCGGCGGTCTGCGCGTATTTGTCCTTGGCGGCCGGATTGGCGAAGCCGAAGGGGAACAACGGATTGTCGAACTGGTTCAGCTTGAGACTGGCGCCCATCATCCGGGCCAGGTAGTGGGCGGCAATCATGACGTAATAGTCGGTTCCTTCCGCTTGCTGGTAGGGGAATTTCACGTAGCCGTATTCGTCGGCGAACATGCCCATTTTTTCCACGGCGTCTTCGGTCACGCCGACCGAGGGCGTCAGTTCGACCAACACGATCAGATCGTAAGCGCTCAGATCCAGACTGCTGACGTCGATCAGCTCTTTGATGAATTTTTTGAAAGCCCGGTCGGCCTTGATCGCCTGATAACTCAAACTCTTCGTACGCGAGGGTTTGGGCACTTCGCCGGGCAGCTCATAAAGACCGTAAACGTCGACTTCGAGAATATTGATTTCGCCGTCGGTGAGCCGCTCGAACTCGCGCTGGAACCAGCCATCCAATTCCGGCAGCATGTGGATTTTTTCCGGCTGATACTTGCCGGGCGATTCGAGGTCGTTCAAGCGAATGTAATAGCCGGCGGTGTCCTGGTCCATCGTACGCGAAACGCAGACCATCGCGACTTTGGTCGTCGAGGCGGGTGCGAGGTAGCGGATCGTGCGGATGATCGCTTCGCTGTAGCTGTACCAAATGCCCAACAACACGAAAACGCCGACCAGCGAGCCCAGGGCGATCAACACCCGGCGGCGCCGATAGCGCTGATAGCATTCGGGGCAGAAAAGGCGCATGCCCGATCCGCGGATGCAGATTTCGCAGATGTACTTGTCGCAGCCCGGATCCTTGCAACGAGCGCGAGCGCGGCGATACGGGTGGGTGGAGCAAAAGCGACCGGCCGCCGGACCGATGGGCAGAACTTCGATTTCCGCTCCGGCGTTGCGCAGCACTTCGGCGAAGCTTTCGCCCGCTTCGATCGGCACCGAGGGCAACAGTTCGGACGGCATATTGCCGACGATTTCATCGGCTTCCTCGAAGGTGATTCCCAGTTGCGAGGCGAGGACTTTAACGACCTCGTATTGATCCTTTGCCTCGGGAATCGAGACGAGTACGACTTTTGCTTTTTCCGGCGCCTGATCCTTCGTATCCGCAGGCATCGAGACCTCCGCGATGGCGATAACTTTTCATGAAATTTGACCGGTGCAGTGTAACATGTCAACCGGCTTTTGACCATGCGTTTACCGGGTTTTTTTCGCAAACGATTCGCTTTATCTTTGCTGGGAAAAGGATTACATTATCGGCCAGACAGTGTGCGGACGGAACCATGAGTGAAATAATTAGCGGCGGGCCGGCGCCTTTGTTCATCGAGCCGGCGGCCGAGAGCCTCATTCGTCCACAGCAGGAACGCACTTCGCTGGAACCGGCTCAGCGGGACCGGACGGGAGTGGTGCGCCGGCGGCGGGATACCGTTCGCACACACGTGGAAAGCAGACGGCGGGCGGCGCGGGCGGCCTCCAATACCACCACCGCGGTCGCCGAATCCACGGTCGAGCGCACGAGCCGTTCGGCCAGCCCGTGGAAAGAACAGATTCCACCCGGCGCCATTTTTTATGACGAAATGGCCGATATCACCACCGGCATCAATCAACCCGGGATGTTGATTTCCAAGCGCGTATAAACCCCTTGCATCCGAGTCGCGCATCGGCCAAGATCCTTGCCGAACGGCGCAGGAGGTATCCTTTGCGGAAAATTATCTATGTCGTGGTGTTGCTCGCGCTGGTTGCGGGCTCGATCTGGCCGCTGGTCGTGCAGGCGGAAAACGATTTGCTCGCCGATCTCTCGCTGTATCGCGAGGAGGATCTGATCACGGTGGTGTATCCGGGCGAGATCGGAAGAGCACACGTCTGCACTCCAGTCACCGAATACGATCTCGTA
>CALBTQ010000350.1 GCA_937967875.1 uncultured Pseudomonadota bacterium | reverse complement strand
ACCACCGAGATCTACACTCTTTCCCTACACGACGCTCTTCCGATCTGCTGCTGACGCTGGGGCGCATGCGCTTGGAAAACGGCGACGCGAACGGGGCGCGCGAAGCGTTTCGCGCCGTGTTGGCGGCCAAGAACGACGATCGTCTGGCCGAGGCGTATCTGGGCCTCGGGCGCATCGCGCTGCAAGGCAACGAAAACGGCAAGGCGATCCGTCATTTCGCGAAGGTCACCGAACTTTCCCCGTCATTGCCGGATGGCTGGTTTTATCTGGCCGAGGCGCGGCAACGCGCGGGACGCAACGATGAGGCCGAGGAAGCGCTGCTGGCCGGTCTGCGCCTGGCGCCGGGCGATACGCGCGCCTGGCTGTTGTGGCGGCGCATTCAAATCGAGAACGGTCAACCGATGAAGGCGCGTCGCCTGCTGCAAGCGGCGATGGAGAGCGTGGCCGGCAACCGTCTCGCCTTTTAGATATTCAGAAAACTCAGCAGCCAGAACAGCGGGGCTTTGAAGTAGGAGCGTTCGTAGGCCCAGGCGCGCAGGTACGCCGCCCGCGCGGCCGGTTGATCGCTTTCGGCGGAGGCCACGCGGCCTTGTACGAAATACAACTGGCGCAGCCGACGTGTAAGGCCGACGACGTCGCGCGGGGCGATGCCGAAGTCGGCGATCGTGTGCTCGATGGTCTTGGCGGTGGCGGCGAACATGGGCGCGATCTTCGTCTGCAACTGCCCTTCATGTTCGCGGTAGGTGGCCAGCGGCTTGTCGATTTTCACTGCGCGACCGTAGCGGCAGACTTTCAGCCACAGGCGGTAATCCTCGGCGGGGCAGAAGTCGGGTTCGAACCCGCCGGCTTTGTCGAAGGCTTTGCGGCTAAGCAGCACCGTGCTGGTGACGATCCAGTTGTCCAGCAGCAGTTTTTCGAAAACCGCGCCCTCGGCCGTGTCGTGAAATTCCAGTTCGCGTTCGCCTTCGGTGTCGACCGTGTCGCCGTAGATCAGGTCGATGCCCGGGTGCATGGCCTTGCGTTGCGCGGCGAGGCGGTGGGGCAGCCAGATGTCGTCGTCGTCGCAAAACGCCAGCCAGGGGTATTGCGCCTCGCGCACGGCGGCATTGCGCGCGACGGCCGGACCGCCGGCCTTGGTGAACACCAGGCGCACGGGGAACTTGTCGGCCAGATGCCGCGCGCTTTGTCCGCGGCTGTCGTCGGCGACGATGATTTCGTCGGGCGGCATAGTTTGGGCGAGAATCGAAGCGAGCGCTTCCTCGATCATCTCAGGTCGATCGCGGGTGGCGACGATGGCGCTGATTTTATCCATGCCATTCCGGGAAGAAATTGCGGAACCACAGTTCCAGACACACACGCGTGTACAGGCCGCGGTCGAATTCGCCGCGGTCGGTGGTCGGCGGAATCGTCAGCCCGCGCGTGAGCAGCGATCGCTCCAGCTCGTTCGCCCACTCGCGCAGCGGACCGGTCAGCCATTGCATGAAGGGCACGACGAGCCCCTTTTTGTCGCGACGGTCGATGATCGCGTCGGGCACCAGGCCGCGCGCGGCGCGACGCAGAATCGACTTGGTGGTCAGCTCGTTGATCTTGGCCGTCGGCGGCAGGCGGAAGGCGAACTCGACGATGCGGTGATCCAAAAACGGACAGCGGTTTTCCAGCCCGTGGGCGGATGAGGCGCGGTCGTTCATCGTGATCAGACTGGGCAGGGACAGGTGAATGTCGGCGATGCCGATGTTGTCGATCACCGGTCGACCGTCGCGGAAATGGGCGCGTACGCGTTGGATGTGCGGCGACGGATCGTCGACCTGCGCGCGGTGGATCAAATGGTAGTAGCGCGCGGCCGGATCGCCGAAAATGTCCTCGCGCCAGAAGAAACGGGCCAGCGGATAATAGGCCGCCAGTTCCGGCCGGCGGGCGAGGTCGTTTTCGATGGACATGAGCACGTAGCGGATGTAACCGCCGAAGATTTCGTCCGCGCCCTGGCCGCCGAGCACGACGGTGACGTATTCCGAGGCCTTGCGCGCCAGCAGAAACTCGCTGATCGACGAAGCGGTGGCGATCGGCTGATCGAAGTGCCACATGATTTTGGGCAGGTGTTCGCGAAAATCCTCCCAGGTCGGGGTGATCACGTGGTGACGCGCGCCGATGTGTTGGGCCATGATCTGCGCGAAGTGAAATTCGTCGAAGGCCCCGCCCAGCGGGAAGCGGCAGGAGAACACCTCCTGCGGGCGCATGGCGCTGGCCATGACCGCCGAATCCAATCCGCCGGAGAGGAACAGGCCGACCGGCACGTCGGCGACCTTGCGCAGACGCACCGCGTCCTTGAGCAGTTCGCGAAGCTCTTCGACCAGCTCGTCTTCGTGGCGATAGTGCTCGACCGGTTCGGGCAGCGACCAATAACGGTCGATTTGCAGCGTGCGGCCGTCATAGGTCAGCCGGTGTCCCGGGGGCAGTTCGAAAATGTTTTCGAACAGCGTCTGCGGCGCGACGGCGCAATCGAAGACCCAGAACGAGTCGTCGATCCGCGGCGCGCTGTCGATCTGCGTGAGGATCGCTTTGATCTCGCTGGCCAGGAAAAAGCCCTTGTCGGTTTGCGCGTAGTAGAACGGCTTTTCGCCCATGCGATCGCGCGCACAGAACAGCTTCTCGCCGTCGTAGATCGCGAAGGCGAATTGTCCGTTGAAGCGCTGCACGCACTCGACGCCCCATTGGCGATAGGCGTGGAGAATGACCTCGGTATCGCTTTGCGTTTTAAAGGGAAATTCTTTTTCCAACTCGGCGCGCAGTTCGCGGAAATTGAAAATCTCGCCGTTGTAGACGATGACGAATTTGCCGTCTTCGCTGGCGATCGGCTGCGTGCCGGTCACCAGGTCGATGACCTTCAGGCGACGGCTGCCGAGCTGCACAGGTTCGGCGCGGAAAAAGCCTTCCTCGTCCGGGCCGCGGTGTTCGAGGATCCGGGTCATCGCGACGATGTCGCCTTGGCCCCAGATGCCCGCGATGCCGCACATCAGCCCTTTCTCCACAGTTTGGCCAAACGGAACTCCCAAATGGCGCGCGGCATATCCAACGCGGCGCGCATGGCGAAACGCCACGGCTGCCGGATGAAGCTTTCGCCCGCATGGCGCGGCGCGAACACGATGGGCACCTCGAAAATGCGATACCCGGCCGCGTGTGCCGCCACGCCGATGAAATGTTGAAAGTAGCGAAATTTATCGGCGATCCGCAGTATATCCTGCAATACCGCGTACCGATACAAAATAAAACCGCTTTTGTTGTCTTTCAGATGCATGCCGAACAGCAGATTCAAGATGCTCGAAAGACCGCCGGTGAAAAAACGACGAATCGCCGAGCGCTCTTGCTCGACCACCCGCGCGCCCTGCACGAGGTCGATGTCGTGTTCGCGGAAGGCGGCGAGCATCGCGGGAATGTCCTCGGGTTTGTATTGCAGGTCGGCGTCGATGGTCAGCACGAATTCGCCGGACGCGGCGGCCAGTCCCGATTTCCACCCGGCGACGATCCCGGCGTTGCCGTAATGGCGCACCGGCACGATGAAAGGATATTGTGCGCGCGCGCGTTGAATCGCCAACCAGGTGTCGTCGCGGCTGCCGTCGTCGATGAGCACCAATTCGCAACGCACGTCGGGCAGCGAACGATCGACCAGATCGATGCGGCGCGCCAATTCGGCGACGTTGTCCTGCTCGTTGAAGCAGGGAGCGATAATCGAAAGCGTTTGGTCGGCGGTCATCGGGCTCCCTTAAGAATTTCTTCGTACATGTGCAGGGTGTGGTCCACCATGTGTCGTTCGTCGAAACGCTCGCGACAGCGTTTGCGGCCTTCGCGCGCCATCGCGCGTCCTTGCGCGGCGTTGGCCAACAACCAGCAAACTTTTTCGGCCATCTGGCGCGGATCCTTGGGGGCGACCAGAAATCCGGTTTCGCCGTCGTCGATGATTTCCGGCGAACCGCTGGTGCGCGTGGCGACGGTCGGGCATTCCATGGCCAGCGATTCGATCAGGCTCAGCGGATGACCTTCCCAGAGGCTGCTGAGCACGAACACGTCCAGCCCGGCGTAGCAGTCGGCCATCTGTTCCTGCGCGCCGGCGAACAGCACGTGGCCGCCCAGGTCCATCTGTTCGGCGCGCTGTTTGAGCGTGCGCTCCAGCTCGCCTTCGCCGATAACCACGAAGCGCACCTGCGGACAGCGGTCCTTGACCAGCCGCGCCATTTCAAGGAAATACTCGACGCCTTTTTGCGGCACCAACCGGGCGACCGTGCCGACCAGGAGCGCGTCGGGCGTGACGTCGAGTTGACGGCGCAAAAAGCCGTTGGCCCGTTGCGGATCGAAGGCGGAGAAGTCGATGCCGTTGTAAATCGTCTCGATTTGCGCCGGCGGGCACACGCCCAGGCGGATCGCCTCGTCGCGATCGGTGCCGGAAACGGAGATCAGCCGCGAATGGGCGCGGGCGCAAAAACGTTCGACGCCCAGATAAAAGGCGCGTCCACCGGAGCCGATGTCCTTATGGAAGGAAAAGCCGTGCACGGTGTAAATGGAGTGGCGTACGCCGGCGAGGCGTTTGGCCAGCGCGCCGAAAAAACCGGCGCGGGTGCCGGGCCGGTGCAGCAGGTCGGCGACTTCGGAACGGGCGAAAGGGGCGAAGCGCCAGCATGCCTCCGGAGCGCCACATGTGCGAGCGGGCGGCATAACAAGGACGGCGAA
>CALBTQ010000349.1 GCA_937967875.1 uncultured Pseudomonadota bacterium | reverse complement strand
CCACCGAGATCTACACTCTTTCCCTACACGACGCTCTTCCGATCTGGCAAGAAGTAAAATCGGCTCCTGTATTTTGCTCATCTCTTGCCGGTAATCGATCGTACCGTCGACGCTTTTAAACGTATCGTCGAGCGCACATGCGGATATCTGTTGCACCACACCGCCCGAAACGTCCGAGACGCCGTCGGATACGAAACGCTTCCACAACACCGGCTCGATGTTGTCCAGGTTAGCCACCAGCAGCAGGTAGCTTTCGAAAATCCGTTTTTCGCTGAACGGTTGATAGAAGCGGCTGGCGATGCGCAGATGCAGCGCGGAATCCCGGTCGAATTTTTGACCGAGGTTGCGCGCCAGATCTTTAAGTTCGTCGCAATAGTCGGCAAAGCGGATCGGGCTGGCGATGGCGATGATCCGCGCGATACGCGCATCGCGACGCATCCCCTGGTAGGCATAGACGATCATGCCGCCCATCGAGTGCCCAATCCATGTTACGCGCTTGGCGCCGGTTTTTTCCAACATATGGGTCAGCACGGCGGGAACGTCGTGGTTGATGTAATCGTCGATCGTCCAACCGTATTTCTTATCCGGATTCGCGGCGGGCCGATCGCTCGGGTACCGTCCGCGTAAATTGACCAGCCAGACATCGTAGCCCAACGCCGCCAGCACCGGCGCGAGGCCGTATTTATCGCCCTGATAGTACGTGATGGAAGTGGTAACGATGCCGTGGCACAGCACCAGCGGCTCGGTAGCGAGCGGTTCACCGACCGGCGGAAAATGGATCAATCCCAGCCGCCAGCGGTCGTCGGTCGTGGCAAAAGAAATTTTATCCGGCGGATAAACCAGGTCGCTTGCTCCACCGCCGCAGCCGACGAGCAACAGGAACAGAACGACTATCGCGATCAGCCGGCCGCGCACCCTGTTTCCTCCCGGCTCAAGCCGAAGGCGTCGTGTAACGCGCGCACGGCCGCTTCCAGATAATTTTCGTCGATGACCACGCTCAATTTGATTTCGCTGGTCGCCACCATTTGCACAGGGATGTTCTCACGCGCCAGCGTCTCGAACACCTTGCCCGGCACTTCCGCGTGCGTACGCATGCCCACGCCGACGACCGAAACCTTGGCCACCGGACCTTCCATCTCGACGCCCACGGCGTTGAGTTCGTCGGCGGCGTGTTCGACCAGCTCGCGCGCTTGCACCGCCTTGTCCTTGGGTACGGTGAAGGTAAAATCAAAATATCCATCGACGCTGGCGTTTTGCACCATCACGTCCACGTGCACGCCCGCGTGGGTCAGCGGCAAGACGATGTCGCGCGTGGCCGTGGGCGTATCGGGCACGCCCAACAGGCGGATGCGCATCTCGTTTTTGGCGTAGGTGACTCCGGTAATCGGCGCCGATTCCATGCTTTTCTCCTCGGGAACGATCCACGTGCCGGTCGCCTCGGAAAACGAACTGCGCACGTGTAAGGGAACGCAGAATTTTTTGGCGAAGGCGACCGAGCGGATGTGCAGCACCTTCGCGCCCAGACTGGCCAGCTCGAGCATTTCGTCGTGGCTGATGCGTGCGAGCTTGCGGGCGTCGGGACAGATGTTCGGATCGGTCGTATAGATGCCGTCGACGTCGGTGTAGATTTCGCACACGTCGGCCTTGAGCGCGGCGGCCAGCGCGACCGCCGTGGTGTCGCTGCCGCCCCGGCCGAGCGTGGTGATGTTGCCCTCGTGATCCACGCCCTGAAAACCGGCGACGATTGCGATTTTCCGTTCGCCCAGCCGATCGAGAATCGCCTCGGGGTCGATGGACATGATCTTCGCCTGCGCGAAATGATTGTCGGTGCGAATCTTCACCTGATGCGCCAGGAAGCTGCGCGCCTGGTGCCCGCGCGCCTCGACGGCCATGGCGAGCAAGGCGATGCTGACCTGCTCGCCGGTGGAAACGAGTTGATCGAGTTCGCGTTCGTTCGGCCGGTCCGCCACCTGTCGTGCGAGGTTGAGCAGACGGTCGGTTTCGCCGGCCATCGCCGAAGCGACGACAACAACCTCGTTGCCTGCCTCATGCGTACGCACCACGCGATCGGCCACCGCGTTGATCCGTGCAACACTGCCCACGCTTGTGCCGCCGTATTTCTGGACGATCACCGCCATCTACAATTCCTCGACCAGGGCGCGCCAACGCGGATCATTCGCCCGGAAGAGCAACCGTCGCTCGTCACCGAAGAAGGAAAAATTGATCCACAGACAATCGTCCGGCAGCGCCTCGGGCACGCGGTCGGCCCACTCGATTACGCTCACGCCCTCGCCCCACAGGTATTCCTCCGCGCCGATGCGATCCAAATCGATGCAGGTCGACAGGCGGTACAGATCGAAATGATACAGCGGCAAACGCCCCTGTTCATGCACGGCCAACAGCGTGAAGGTCGGACTGGTGATCGGCACGTCGGCCGGCACGCCCAGCCCCCGCGCCAAGCCCTGCACGAAGCGGGTTTTACCCGCGCCCAGTTCGCCGACCAGCGCAATAGCGTCGCCCGGGTTCAGCCGTTGCGCCAGTTGCGCGGCCAGATCCCGCGTTTGTTCTTCGCTGGTGGAAGTGCGCTGTCCCAGGTCGATCACTCGTCATCATCCTCCCACTCGGCGGCGGGATCCATGATCTCCTCGAACAGTGAGGAAACCAGCGGCAGCGCTTCGATCACCTCGCTGGCGGTCAACGCACGTTCGCCGACCGACTCGCGCGCCAGGTCGCCCGCGTAGCCGTGCAAATAAACGCCGGCCACCGCTGCGTCCAACGGATCGACGCCCTGGGCGATCAACGAGGCGATCATGCCCGACAGCACGTCGCCCATGCCGCCGGACGCCATGCCCGGGTTGCCGGTCGCGTTGATCCACACGTTCCCGTCGGGAGCGGCCACCACCGTGCCCGCGCCTTTGAGGACGACGATCGCCTCCGTCCGCTTGGCCAAATCGACCGCACAGGCGACGCGATCTTTGTGCACCTGCTCAACAGTCGTGCCGAGCAACCGCGCCATCTCGCCCGGATGCGGCGTGAGAATCAGCGTCGCCTTGGCTTTAATTAACTGCGACGGATCTTCGGCCAGTGCGTTGAGCGCGTCGGCATCGATCACCAACGGAATTTCCGCCTCGGCAACCAGACCGCGCACAAAAGCGTCGACGCCCTAGATCGGAAGAGCACAAGTCTGAACTCCAGTCACCGAATACGATATCGTA
>CALBTQ010000348.1 GCA_937967875.1 uncultured Pseudomonadota bacterium | reverse complement strand
GATCGTATTCGGTGACTGGAGTTCAGACGTGTGCTCTTCCGATCTCGCGGTGGTTTCGCCGGTTCCCTCTTCCCGGTGCAGTTTCTGGAATTGGCGGATTTCCTCCTGCATGCGCCGCTGGATTTCGCGGATCTTGCGGTTGGAGCCGCGGGTCGCCCGCCAGGCGACGTCGATGATGCCCAGGTCGGCGCGCTGCGCGTAGTCGTAGACCTGCGCTTCGATCTCTTTCAACTCGGCGTCGGCGATGCGCGCGGTTTCGTCCTGGGTGACGCTGAGCATCGCCTCGACCGACGAGCCCAGTTCGCTCAGCGGCGCGCGCAGGCGCGACACTTCCTGCCGATAGAAGGCCAGGCGTTCGGAACGCTTGGCGTCGATTCTGGCGTCCAGTTCCGACAGGCGCGACTGCAGACCGCGCAACGCGCCTTCGTGCGCCGCCGCCTGATTGGCCACGCCGCCGCCGAAGGTGCGCAGGCCGGAGAACTCGACCTGCAGCGCCTGAATGTTGTTTTGCAGTTCGATCGATTTGCGGTGCGCCTCGCGCAAAATGGGATAGCCGTCGGCGCCGGATTCCAGCACGCGAAGCTGCACTTCGATTTCGTCGACCATCCGACTCATCCTGTCGAGGTTGTCGCGCTCGGCCAGCACACCACGGTAGACGGCGAACAGGCGTTTAAGCTGCGGCTTGGCGGCCAGCCAGTACGCCGTTTCGGCGGGCATGCCGCGCAGAATCGTCGGATTGACCGCGGTCTCGTCGCCGGCCCAGGCGTCGGTGCCCGCGCCCAGCAGCGCGAGTTGATCGCCGGTGGTCAGGTTGGGCCGCGCCGCCGCGATGCCGGCGTAGAAGTTGTCGTAGCGGTCCTTGGTTTTGACGAACCACTGTTCGGCGGTCTCGTAATTTTCCACCTGCGCGTAGATGTTGCCGACCAGCAATTCGGCTTCGGGCAGCAACTGATCGTTGGGCGCGGATTTGACCAGGTTGTTGTAGCTGGTCAGCGCCTCTTCCTGCAGGCGGGCGAGGCTGTCGTCGATTTCGGTGAACAGATTCTTGATCTCGTCGATGTCGGTCTGCAGCCCCTCGACTTCGTCGACGATGGCTTTGACGCTTTCCTGGTCTTCCTCCGCGCCGACGATGTCGCGGAATTCGGCGTGATCGAACAACAGCTCTTCGTACTTGTTGCGCTCGTCGTCGATCGCCTTGAGCAGGTAGTCGTTGCGGGTGATGAACACCCACATCGATTCGTACTGCGACCGTGCGTACTCGGGCGACTCGGGATCGACCGACGAGTAGCGCGCCATCGCCTGCGGAAAGTCGTTAAGTTCGTAGTAAATACGGCCCAACGCCAGATGGGTCAGGGCGTAGAGTTTCTTTTTGTTGGCCTGATCGAACTGCAGCGATTGCTTCAGGCGCCGGAAGCGGTTGACCGCCTCTTTGTAGTTCTGCTGTTTGACGTAGATGACCGCGACGTAATATTGCGCGGTGGCGAAGTAGTTGCCGGATTCGGGGATCGAATCGAAGATCTCGATCGCCTTGTCGGTTTCGCCGCGCAGGTAGAAGGACTTGCCGATGATGTAGCGGCCCAGCGAGCCGTCTTCGTTTTCCGGGAAGTCCGCGAGCAACTGCGCGTAAAGCCGGTCGGCCTCGCCGTAGTCGCGCAGAATGACCGCGATCTGGATCAGGCGCAGCAGGCTCATGCCGTAGTAGTCGTTCTTGCCGGCGTTGTAGAGAATCTCGAAATGAATTTTCGCCTCGTTGTAGAAACCGCACTGGAACAACGAGTCGGCCAGGTAATACGCCGCCTCCAGGTAGTTGGGCAGCGTCGTGGCCATCGGGTGATGCACCACGCCGTAAAAGACTTCCGCCGCGCCGCGAAAATCGTGCAGCAGATAATGGAACTCGCGCCCTTCGACGAACCGCCGCTGCAACATCAGGCGGTCGCGATCGTCGATCTCGCGCGAATAATTGGTTTCCAGGTCCTGCACATTGTCCTGCAACTGTTGCAGGCGCCCCTCCAGCTCGGCCATTTTCACCGCCGCTTCGGGCTGCGCCTGCTCCTCTTCTTCCTCCTGCGCGATCACGACCGCGGCGGAAAGCAGGATGCAGACTAGTGCGATCAGCCAAATGCGCTGCAACGGTTTACTCCTGGACAAATTTGACCTTCAAACGATTGCGCAAACTGGTGAGGAAGCTGCCTTCGTCGAAACTCACCACCTTCAACGTGACCACGTCGCCCTCTTCGACCGTGAACAGGTAACGGGCCTTAACTTTAAAGAGATACTGATTCAGGTAACTGAAGATGCCGTAGCCGCGACCGCGGAACACCATGTCGACCACCAGGAGGTGTTCGCCGGGCAACAGGCTGCCTTCGTAGATGGGGAAGTTCTGCAACTCCTCCAGATTGTTCTCGGGCGAATTGACGCCGGTGTAGACCTCGAAACCGTCCAGCGTGTACTTGAGGGTTTCGAGCTGGAACGCGCCGCTGACCTCGTGGCTGTGCAAAATGGAAAGCGCGATGATCGACACCGAACCGAGCATGAGCTGTTCGCGCAACTGCATCAGGCGCGATTTGCTTTTCATGATCCGTTCGCGCAGGTTGGTGAGGTCCTCTTCGAACTTCGCCATCTGATCGGCGCTGAGACGCTCGACTTCCACCTGCGTCGTCGCCGCCGGCGCTTCGCCGTCTTCGAGCGGCGTTCCCTCGACGGGAGGCTCGGCTTCCGGCGCGGCCTCGGGCGTCGCTTCCGGCGTCGCCTCGGGCGTGGCTTCCGGCGTCGCCTCGGGCGTGGCTTCCGGGGTCGGCGTTTCTTCATCCGGCGCTTGGCTCTTCGTTCCCGGAATCACTCCGGCCCAAGCGGCCAGCGTATAACCGACCACAAAGACGATGAGCAGCAGCGGGATCAACCGCGCCGGTTGAAGCTGCCCTTTTCCTGCTAACCTTTTCATCTACACACCACTTAAAAAGTTAATACTGTAGGTAAACCACCTTCTTTTGGGGTGGTCAACCCACACTCAACCGGCTCTTGTCGCGGAAGCTCCCCGGAGCGTTTCGGTCCGCCGGGGAATGCGTCATCAGTAAACAATGCGCCCCCAAGCCGGTAACAGCGAAAAGAATCACGGCACACAAATCCCCCTCCGAGGACTTATAGCCGGATCCCCCAAATTACCGAATTTTCCCCGAACCGGAACCCCCAAGGGCTCGCTCCCCGCGAATCCCTGGATACATATAAAGCTTAGCGCACATTCTATGCGAGCATTTTGATCGCTGTCAAGGATTTATCCGGCATAAAAAGCTACTAGTTTTGGCTACTTCCGGTTGATTGCGTCGGAGGCGACTTTTCTTTATAATAGGTCGGCCAAAAATGTAGGCATATCGCGGGCCAAGCCAGGCGCTCCGCGGTCGCCCACTGGATGAGGGAACTCGAAAACACAAAGCATATTGCGGGCCAACCGAGACATTACGTCGGAAAGGATTCATCAATGAAGCGTTCGTTAATCGTTCTAATCGCTCTGGCGCTGTTGCTGCCGGCCGTCACAGCATCGGCGACGATTCTCGATTTCGGCGGCGACCAGCCGTTGAATCTGCAAGTGTTGGAGGCGGACGACCATCATGTCTTGTTGTCGCTGGACATCGGCTCGCTGAATCTGAAGCCGATGAAGAACAATGACGACGAGCGTTTCTGGCGGTTGACGCTGCCCGGCGCCGGGCTGATGCCCGAAATCGGCAGCCCCGAATTGCCGGTGATCACCCGCATGGTGCAACTGCCCGCCGAAGGCGAAGCCAAATTGACCGTCCTCAAAGCCGTGTATGAAACCGTCGATCTGAACAACTACGGCGGCTATAACGTTTGGCCGTACCAGCGTCCGATCGACAAGGTGCCCGGCGCGAAAGAAAACGCGCCCTTCGATTACAACGCGGCCGTCTACGCCCGCAGCGGTTACTTCGGTCCAGATCGGAAGAGCGTCGTGTAGGGAAAGAGTGTAGATCTCGGTGGT
>CALBTQ010000347.1 GCA_937967875.1 uncultured Pseudomonadota bacterium | reverse complement strand
TTTCGGTTACCGGCGGGGTGGTAGAACATGGTGACGAAATCGAAGGCGCTTGGGCCGCTTGCGCCCAGCGATTGCCCGGTTATCGCCACGTTGTTTTGCTTATCCACCGCAAGGTCGAAAGGACAGTCGTTTTTGCCGCCGTCGTATTTGACGGACCAGAGCAAATCGCCCATGGAGTTATATTTTATCGTGATGTAATCGAAATCGAGACACACCGGATCGTTGTCGTCCAATTGCGCGCAAACGACGCCGCCGACCAGAATGCCGCCTTCACCGTCGACGGCAAGGGCAGCGGGTCGATCGTAATTTAGGAAGCTTGCGTCTTCGTCGTGTTGCTTGATCCATAGTTGTTCGCCGTCGGAGTCATACTTGATGGTCGTGATGGCGCTGTCGGACGATCCGGCGACAATTACGTTGTCCAGCGCATCGATCGCCAGGGCGACCGGCTCGTTGCCGGCATCAAATGTCCCTTGGTACCGCGTTTCCCAGAGGACGTTGCCGTCGACGTCGTACTTGACGGTGAGCATCTCGCCGTCCGCTTGTCCGAGTAGCAAGATGTTGCCCTGGGAGTCGATTTTCATGTCGTAGACGTACTCATTGCCGTTGACCGGGGCGTCGTAATAGGCGATCCATTCCGCCTCGACGCTTTCATTGGACGCGGCTGCCGCGTTGGCGGTCGGATAAGTCAACAATAATAGAAGAAAAATCACGATTGTTCGCCGAAGCGATTTCATTATCCATAAATGTATCATCAGCAACCCTTCCATAGTTAAAGTCATTATGGCAAACACAGAGAGATATAGCAAGATATTATCGGCTGGGATAGCAGTATGGCGGGGCGGTGATAAAAAGTCCCGGTCGCGCGATCGACGAACGGATCTCGAGGGTGAAGGGCCGACGACTCGATTCGTCACCCGATCCGGTTCGGGTCTCGCGACCGGTATGGGTCTTCAACGATGTCCTGCTGAATTGCTCGTTTTCTGTTTTGTTGTCGGTTCGTTCTTTACTGTTCCTTAATCGCCTTGCCCGTCAGCCACTGGTCGATATTCTTCTGCACATTCGGCTCGTCGGCGCTGAAGATGCGCTCCTTGTCGTAGAAGCCGGCTTCGCGCGCGATGTGCTCGATCTGGCCGCGGGTTGTCGGGTTGTTGACCAGCACCGCACTGCGGGTCATCCCGCTGCGCAGGTAAAGCTTCTGGCCTTCCTGCAGCGCCCGGAGGGTCTGGTCGTCGAGCGGACGCAGGTCGCTGGTGTCCATATGCACCACGAACTGCTTGGGAGCGTTGAGCAATTCGCGCTTGGACTCGCTGACCCACCGCTGCATTTCGCTCTCGTTGATCTGGCCGCTGAGTTTGACGTTGAAGACCGTCGTATTCCCAATTTTGGATTTGTTGATGCGATACATGGTATCCCCCCTATCGTTTTCTAGATACAAGGTCGAAACTCTATGAAAGAAATCTAATTACTGATAAACAAAAGTAAATTCATTTTTTAAGATTAGAGATGTGCCATTAATCGGCAAGAAACTCCCGGCGATTTTCCCCACTTGGATAAGCGATTTTCGAAATTGTCTGCATAAAAAAAGAAAAAAGTTTTTCGCCCGATGAAAATCGGCGCCGAACGTCCTGCGATGGAGCGCCGCAGATGGAATTTCCCGGGTCGAACAAAATAAATTATTGCATCGGCGCCGGACTTTGGAGTATAGGGAAAAAGGGGAGGAAAATTATCCAAAATATTATGTTAATAAAGATTGATTAATCGTCTTGTTGCAGCGGTCTGTATGCTGACAATGCAACCAGATAAAATGAAGGATCATTACCAACCGGAGGGGAGAGGATATGAAAAAGTGGGACATTTTCGAGCGTGGTGTCGTGTTTCGCGTTTCGCGAGGATTGTACCTGACCTTGGCGATCTTGATTACGGCCGGATTGCTCGGCTCATTGGGGATGTTTCTTTACTCGGTCAGCCCGACGATGAAGGGCGCCATGCCGGATAAGCCGACTCCGCCGACGCCGCCGAGCATCTCGGTTGCGGAGATCAACGAGGCGCTGACCGGCCAGGATACGACCAAGACCGTGGCCATCCAGGAGCGGCCGCCGATGGAGCCGGAAGACGAGTACATTCCGCCGGATGTCGATCCGGAGCTCCGCAAGATCATGGAAATGAAACAGCAGATTCACAATACGTATTTCACGACCGAAGGTTTTCCGTGGGACTCAATATTCAGTCAGGTCTGCACCAACAGTTGGGGAAATCATTGTTTCCGCTGGCAGACCAAGGAAACGAAATCCGGGGTGAGTTCGCTGATCGATCGCGGCATGCAGGAGCTGAACCCGGAACTGAGCATTCGCTTGCTGCAGAACATGACCGATCTGCTGGCCCTGGCGCCGCAAAACGACAACAGCCGGTACATCGCCGTGCGGTCGATTGTTGACATCTCCCGGGCGTTCAACGAACCGCCGCAGATTGTGTATGATGAAATCGGCACGTTGTTGCGCGGCGGGACTGCTAAAACCGAAGCGGCGCAGTTGACCCCGCCGACGGACGAGGAAAAGGACCTGCTGTTCAACGTGCTCTACGGCATTAAAAAGGGCGACAGCAAACCGACGGTGCTGACCGAGTACCTGCGCCAATGGAAACAGATGGCGGCGTTGTTCCCCGCCGACGTGCGTGAGGAGGCGCTCTCCATCGCCTGGTTCCAGGTGAAATACGCCCATGCCGAGCAGGCGCCGGCGATGCTCGCGGCGATCGAGCAGACCGTCCAGGGGCTCGATGAGGCGCAGCGCAAAGACGGCTTGATCGTTTACGCGCGGTTGATGAGCGAAAAAATGCGCTCGGCGCAGCGGCAATACGATCGGGAAATGGGCGAGTACAACTCCGCCGTCGGCGAGCGCGAGGCAACCTATCTCCAAAAGAAAATGAAAAAGACCGCCTACACCGGCAAGGCTTTGTACGGCGTGGGCGTGGCTGTCGGCGGCATTGCGCTGATCGGTTTGCTGCTGGGATTGTTGGGCATCGAGCGCAATACGCGCACGCTGGAACAGTTGCTGAGTCTGCAAATGCAAACCGCGCAAAGCGCGTCGGCGACGATCGGCGCACAAAAACCGGCGGATGCCGAAGCCAAAACGGAAGGGGCGCAATTCAACAATCGTCATTGAATTAATCCTGAAATCGCGCCGTATCGGAAGCGGCGCCGATTTCGTCTTTCGTTTTCCGCAAACCGCACTGCATAAAAATGCGCTATGGGTGAATGGGCGTTCCTTGCGCGCCCCGACGCTCTCTTGTACACTACCGCTTTGCTCGTGCCGTCCGCCGGGAAGGAGAAACTCTCGTCCGACCGCGATGCGAAACGAAGCGCGACAGCAACGATTCCGCGGGTGCATTGGCCGGCGCCGGCCGCGGGAGAAGGGGATACACAATGAGGATGAAGTTTCTGTTGGTCATGTTGTTATTGTCCTTGGTCGCCGTGCCGCTGTTGAGCGGTTGCGATTGCGACGACGATGACGACGATGACGATGACGACGATGACGACACCGGCGACGACGACACCGGCGACGACGACACCGGCGACGACGACACGAGCGACGACGACACGGTCGACGACGACACGAGCGACGACGACACCGGCGACGACGGCGCCGACATCTGCGATTGGGACGCCTACAATCCCCTGGTGGTCGCGGGCAAGGATTACCTCGCCGAGTCGGAAGCCGACAGCGCCTACGACTCCTTCTTCGAAGCGCGGATGATTTGCCCCGACGTGCCCGACGCGAAAGCCGGCCTGCTGCTGGCCGATCTGCAGTGGTACATGCTCAAACTGAAGCGCTGGATCGAGTATCTTACCGATTGGAATCCAGCGCCGCACGATGCCAAAAGCGTGGGCACCACCTTGCAGGACATCGCGCGGCTGACGCTGATGCCGGTCAACCAGGAGATGTTCGCGCTAGTCGACGAACTGCGCGACGAACATGCCGACTTCCGTTTCTTCGTGCCTTCGCTGCCGCTGTACACCGACGGCGACGAGGTGATTTTCGACGCGTCCGGCGAATGGGATCTGGCCGACCTGAACAACCTGCAGGCCTTCGCGCGGCTGTGGGAAGGATTCAGTCGCTTCCTGATTTCGTTCAATCTGACCTTCAACTGGGCCGATTTCGCGCTCAATCCCGCGCCCGGCGGCTCGACCACCGAGGAAATCATTCATCACTACACCGGCATCATTCTGGATATTCTGGCCGATCCGGAGTACCCCGATTTCCTCAAGTGGCTCGACGAGGACGGCGCGGACAACTTCGCGCAATTCGCCATCGAGTTGGGTTTTGCGCAGATCGACCTGATTGAATCCTTCGAGCTGATGAAGCTGGAGATCGACCCGCAGCAGGACGACGTGGCCGGGTATTTCGACGCCAACGGCAACGGCGTGTGGGACGAGGGCGAGCCTTACAAACTGCCGTTTTTCGGCGTGCTGGGTCCGAACACGCAGGAGACCTGGGAACTGCTGTTGGAAACCTTCGTCTACCTCAGCGCGGCGTTTCTGGACACCGGCCCCGAGGACCTCAACCCCGGTCCGGATTGGTTCAACCTCGGCCATCTCGAATGGCTGCTGCAATACCTCGACTTCCTCTATCCGGGTTTCGAACTGCCGCACATCCCCATTCCGATCGGGTGGTGGTTCTATCATCCGATGGACGACGGGCTGCGCACCTACGTCGGGCTGATCGCGCAGTTGCTTTACGATCTGACCGCGCCCGAGGTCATGGAGGTGCTGCAATGAAACGCCTGAGCTTGCTGCTGCTGAGTTTGCTGGTCCTGCTGGCCTTCGCCGCGTGCGACGAGATAAATGACGAACCCTCCAGCGACGTCGACGCCGCCGCCGGCGAGCAACCGGCCGACGACGATGACGACGACGACAACGACGCGGGCGACCGCGGCTCCTACGCCGATTGCGAGCCGGTCGCGCCCGTCGCCTGGCCCGACGTCGACACGAGCGACCCGTCGGTCATCTCCTTCGACGCCGACAACTTCTTCACCGTCGACGGCCAGAAGTACTTCCCCATCGGCTTCTACAGCGCGCCCGAAGACCTCGCGGGCCTGCAAGCCTTCAAGGCCGAGGGCTTCAACATCGCGCTGACCGGCCCCAGTTGCTGCGGCGGCACTTCGCTGCAGGATCAGATCGACATCCTCGAAGCCGCTTCCGACGCCGGCGTGATGGTCATCCTGCGCGTGTGGCGGCCGATGAGCCAGGTGCTCACCCGCCCGGCCGAGGAACTGCAGGCCGAGCTCGACGCCCGCACGGGCATCGGCAGCCTCTTCGGTTGGTACACCTACGACGAGCCGGGCCTGCACGACGTGCCGTTGGACGAAACCGGCCCCGTGCACGAGTTTCTCACGACCTACGCGCCCAACCACCTGGACGGCCTGGTCGACGCGCCGCTGTCTGATTTCGCGCGCTACGTCGACGACTGCTCGTTCTTCATGGTCGATCCGTATCCCTCCGATTGGGCGCCGATGTCCTATATCAAATCGGTGATGAACGAGGCGCACGACGCCACGCAGGATCTCAAGCCGATCATCGGCGTGCTGCAGGCCTTCAGTTGGGATTGGTACGACGGCAACACCGACGCCGAGTATCGCCCCAATGCGCTGGAAGTGCGCAACATGGTCTGGCAGTTCATCGTGCACGGCGCGCGCGGCCTGCTGCCGTGGAATTACTCGGGCAGCTACACGATCCACTACCAGGAGGAAATCTGGGCCGATTACCTGGAGCAGATCGCGCAGCTCAACGAACTCATGCGCGTGCTGCTGACCCCCGAGGCCGACATCGACCTCGCGCCGGAAACGACCTTCCCGCTGTCCTTCGATTATTCGGTCAAGCAGGAGGACACGGCGACGTGGGTCTTCACCGTTTCCACCAACGAGCACAGCCTGTACGTCACGCTCGATCTCTCCGCGCTGGGCACGGACCTGTGCATCGTCGACTACGACACCGGCGAGATCTTCGTGCAGGACGAGAACGGCAAGATCGAAGTGTTCTACAGCCGCCTGCAGCACCGCATCCTGGAGGTCTTCACCGACTGATTGCGGAAAAAATTCGCACACCCCAAGGGCTGCCTCACGGCGGCCCTTTTTTTGTCTACGCCATCCTCCCCCGATCCATCTCCTGCCGTCTTCGAACGGTCATTCGAAACAGTTTTTCAAAAAATAATTGACATTTGTTTTTTTTTTGCAAAATAAGCTACAGAGATTTGGA
>CALBTQ010000346.1 GCA_937967875.1 uncultured Pseudomonadota bacterium | reverse complement strand
ACGATATCGTATTCGGTGACTGGAGTTCAGACGTGTGCTCTTCCGATCTCGTCCCTGGGTCGCGTTTAGAGCGTCTGGCGGTCGAAACTGGCCCAACTTGATCTTTTCGGCAAAAACTGATAGCAGAACCTCTTGTTTTCTGATGAGTTACCATCGGGAGGCCCATGAAGGATCATCTGATCATCTGCCCGCTGTGCACCAACGAGATCCCGTTCGACTCGGCGCAGTGCCCGTATTGCGGCGCGTTGCTCTCACCGGGACCGACGCGCAGTACGCCGATCCTCAAGGGCGTGGTGTGTCTCAAGTGCGGCGAAAAGAATTACAGCTACGACGAATGCACGTTCTGCGGCCACCCGTTCACCGTCACCTGTCCCGAATGCGGCGGCGAGTTGCGCTTGAAAGATCAACAATGCCCGCAATGCAATTTGTCGATCCGCAAGTTCAGCGCCACCCGACGCAAGACCGAGAAGGCGACGCATGCGACGGCGCGCCGGCGTAAACTGCCCGGCGATAAATGGACCTACATCGCGCCGATCGCCCTGGCGGTGATCGTGGTGATCGTCGCGGCGATTTTCTCGTTGCGCGGCGGCGAGCAGGCCGAACCCGAGGAAGAGACGATCAAGGCCGGCGAGCCCAAGGCGATCGACAGCAACGGCGACGGCGTCACCGATCGGTGGGATGTCTTCAGCGCCAGCGGCAAGGTCGCCGAGCGCCGCTTCGACGAAAACAACGACACGGTCGTCGAGAAAATCGAACAATACGATGAAGCCGGCGTCGTCCGCTACGCACAACTGGACGAGAACGGCGACGGCGTCTTCGAGTTGAACCAGGTGTTCAATCCCAACGGCAAACTGTCGATGGCGTATTCGTTCAACGGCGAGGATCGTCGACCGACTAAAATCGATTACTACAGCTCCGCCGGCAACCTGATCGAGCGCTGGGCCGATACCAACGGCGATTACATTTTCGACCGTTACTACCGCTACGACGCCCGCGGCCGCATGATGGCCGAAGGGTCCGACACCAAGGGCAACGGCTTCATCGACCTGGTGCTGGTGTATCGCGGCGACAAGCAGATCTACCAGCGCGAATACGACGCCGAGGGCGACGGCATTTTCGAAAAGGTCGAAACGCTCAACGGCGACGGCATCCGCATCATTCTGGACGAGGACACCGACGGCAACGGCATCATGGACCAGCGCACGTTCTTCCATCTGACCGGCAAAACCCGCTGGGTGCAGTTGGACACCGACGGCGACGGCATTCACGACACCTTCAAATCCTATACGCAGGACGGAAAGTACGCGCGTACCGGAACCGACAGCGACGGCGACGGCAAACCGGATCTGTGGAAATGACCTCCACCTATTTCGAAGAGCAAACCCCGCGCAGCCCGTTGTTTTCGTACATGGTCGGTGCATTGGTTATCTACCTGGCGTTGCTTGTCGGATTTCACCTGCTCATCTGGGCCTGGGGGGCGAATGATTTGCCCGCGCAAGCCAGCCCGGCGGTGGAGGTCGATCCCGCGTTTCCCGCGCCGCAGGTGCTGCACCATACGCCGGTAACGGTCGGCGATTTCGCCGTGGCTGTGCCGTACCAGGGCGGCATTTACGAAATCGTCGACGTGCTGCCGCCCGAGTTGACCGTGGTCTATCGCGATCAGGAACAAACGCGCGAGGCGCAGGTGGTGGTGTTCGCTCGCGCGCAACGCAATTGGTGGCGGATGCTCGCGCCGTTTCCCGCCGCGCGCCTGGCGCGGGACGCCGACTCGGCTGACGATCTGATCGAGATCCTGAGCGTGGGCAATCGTCCGAGCGTCGGCGAGCGCATTTTTTTCTGGCGGCTGATCGGCTGGTTCGGCAAGCGGCAGTTGAAAACGCTGATCGCCAAGGAAGCCGGCGACGGCCGGTTGGTGCGCCTGTGGTTGCAGCGGCAGGAAGGGCGGGAGATCGTCGGGCGCGAATACGAGAACGCCGCGCGGCCGGGGCGACTGGTGGCCGTCTCGTTAATGCAGGGCGAGCGCCAGGTGGATCTTCGCTTCGCCTTCGACAGCGCCGATCCGAAAAACATGGCGCTGGTCAACGCCTATCTGGAAGCGGTGCGTTTCGACGAAACGCCGCCGCCCGACAACGAGCGTGGTCTGTTGGCTTGCGAGCAATTGCCCGCCGCTTCGCTGACTGCCGCCGCGCGGCTGTGCCGCGAAGTTTTTCTTGCCGCGCAATGGACGGTCGAAGAAGGCGACTTGACGATCGCCCGGCGATTGTATGATGTGTACCGGCAGTTTCGCGTGTCGGTTGGTCTGGCGGCGCTGCAGGACGTGCTGACGCTGACGCACGACGAAAGCCCGCAGATCGGGCGGCTGGTGCAGGAAATCGAGGAAACCCGCGAACGCTTTGCGCGCGAGGAAGCCGCCGCGGCGTTGGCGGAAGCCAATGAAAGCGAGCAAGAGGAAAAGCCATGAGCGATGCAACATATGATCTGGCGGTGATCGGAGCCGGGCCGGGCGGTTACGTGGCCGGCATCCGCGCCGCGCAACACGGTTTGTCCACGGTGATCATCGAGGCGGAAAATCTGGGCGGCGAATGCCTCAACCACGGCTGCATTCCCAGCAAAGCGCTGATCCACGCGGCAGATCATTACGCGGGCCTGGACAAGCTCAAGACCTTCGGCATCACCGTCGAGGGTGCGGCGATCGACTACGGCACGGCGGTGAAGTGGAAGGACCGGATCGTCAAGCGCCTGACCACCGGCGTGGGGACGTTGCTCAAGGCGGCGGGCGCGACGATCATCGAAGGCCGCGCGCGGTTCGTCGCCGGCGACTTGCTGGAAGTGGAAACAGCCGAGGGCGTGCAGCGCATCCACGCCGCGCATACGATCATCGCCACCGGCGCGCGGTCGATCGAAATCCCCGCGTTGCCCTTCGACGGGCAAACGATCATCGATAATCGTGCAGCCCTGGCGCTCACCGAAATTCCGCCGCGGTTGATCGTCATCGGCGGCGGCTACATCGGCCTGGAAATGGGCATCGTCTTCGCCAAGCTCAGCAGCCGGGTGACCGTCGTCGAGCTGACCGAAGCCCTGCTGCCGACTTCGCCGAGCGAAGCGGTGAAGGTGGTCGAACGTAATCTGCGCCGGATGAAAATCAAAACGATGCTCGGCGCGAAGGCGACCGGCGTGACGATCGACAACAGCGTCGCGGCGCTGACCGTATGCGACACGCACGGCAACGAACAGGTGCTGGAAGCGGAAAAAATCCTGGTGACCGTCGGTCGCCGGCCGAACACCGAGAATCTCGGGTTGGAAAACACCAAAGTCACGCTGGATCAGCGCGGCTTCATCGAGGTCGATCCGCAACGGCGCACGAGCGACGAAAAAATATGGGCCATCGGCGACGTCGCGGGCGGTTTGTTGTTGGCGCATAAAGCAAGCGCCGAGGCGTTGGTGGCCGCCGACGCCATCGCCGGCAAGGAAACGATTTTCGCGCCGCAGGCGATCGCCGCGGTGGTCTTCACCGATCCGGAAATCGCCACGGTCGGCCTGACGGTCGAGGAGGCCAAGGAGCAGGGCATCGTGGCGGCGGAAGCCGAGTTTCCCTTTTTAGCGCTGGGGCGCTCGCTGACGATGAACAACAGCGACGGCTACTGCAAGTGGATCTTCCGCAGCGACGACCATACGATACTCGGCTGCGAAATCGTCGGCCCGGAAGCCTCCAACCTCATCGGCGAGGGCGCGTTGGCGGTGGAAAAACAGTTGAAGCTCGAAGACATCGCCGGCACGATCCACGCGCATCCGACCCTGCCCGAGGCGTTGGCCGAGGCCGCCGACCTGGGCCTGGGGCATCCGCTGCATCTGCCGAAAAAGTAGACAAAAAAAGGGGGCGAGATCGTCGCCCCCTCTTTCATTAACAGATAACCGTTAGAAGGCGTTCCACCAATCCAGCGGCGCCAGGCTGGTGGTGCGCATGTTGATCGTGGTGGGCACCGGCAACGGCAGCACCCAACCGACCAGCGGGATTTCCAGATTCATCGTCATCGAAGTGCTGGCGTTGATGTCGGCCAGCATCTTGCCGTCGTCGGTGAAGCTGAGCTCGCCCACGGCGTCGAGGTTGAATTCGTTGACCAGCGCTTCGTTGAAGAAGGCGTTGTCGAGCGTCAGCACCTGGGTCATCGAGATGTTCATCTGCGGCGAGCCGTTGACGCCCGTGACCGTCGGCGCGTCGCCCATACCGACCACGTCGATCAAAATACGGCCCATCGGATCGAACATGCCGTCGGCTTTCGCCTTGGACAGTTCGTCCGGATTGATCAGTCCGCCGATGAAATCGAGGATCGCTTCGAGCGTCAGCCCCGTGCTGGTGGCGTGCATGAAGTTGCCCGAAATCAACTCGATGTCCATGAAGGGCTTGCCTTCTAGGTCGTAATCGAGTCCGTGAATCCAGGAAACCATGTACCCCGCCGCATAGGCATTTTCCGGAATCAGCGAGCCCATCATGTTGAAGTAATTGCAGTCGGGCGTCGGCTTGACCTCGGTGTTGTCGATGTAGCCCGAACCGTCGCGGTCGACCAGCGGATCGATCGCCAGCACCAGCGGCACCCAGCTATTGGGCGCGGCGGCGACGAAGTCGATCCAGAGTTCCTCGACGCCTTCCATGCCGCCGGGCGCATGATCGTAGTCGAGATCCAACCCGATGCCCATGTAGTTGGTCACGTCTTTGGAAATTGCCAGGCGATAGTAGTGACCGGGAATCAGGTCTTGGTTCGGATAGAACGAATAACGGTACCACTGCTTGACCAGCGTGCCGGGAACATTGGTGATGCCCGCGGAGAGGTCGAGCACGCGGAAGGTGTCGCCCAGGATGATCGTGTCCGGGTCCATGATCTGGCTGAAGAACACTTCGACGGGGAAGTGCCCCGGCATCGACGGACTCAGGCCGTTGCCCGGGTTGGTCGTGCCCAGATACGGCGCTTCGCCGGACCATTCGATCGCTCCGGTGCCGAACAGCACGGTCTTGTCTTCGTTCAGCACATTGCCGTGCAGATCGGCCAGACCGGCGCCGACGATGATGCGGTAGGTCGTGTCGGCCTCCAGCGGCGCACGGGGAATCAACAGCACTTTGGCGCCGTTGACCAGCAGGTCGCAGGCGATCGGCGCACCGTTGATTTTACGCAGGCCGATGAAGGAGCGGGCGCTGACCGATTCCACCGGCTCGTCGAACACGAGAGAAATCGGATCGCCCAGGCGCACGTTCTGCGAACCCGGCGTGGGCGAAGTCACGCGAATGGAAGGCGGCGCGGTGTCGACCGGCATTTCGAGGAACTCGATCGCGTCGTGCATTTCCAGGCTCATACGCGTGGAGATGCGCTCGCCGAGCACGAAGATTTCCGCGACGCCGGCCATCTGCATGACCAGCCGGCCGCTTTCCTTGTCGACGAACGCCTGACCGTAAAGCTGCGTGCCCAGAATGTTCTGCGCCATCATTACGTTGGTGTTGTCGTCTTCGGTGGTGATGGCCGAGTCGAACATCAGCGTCAGGTAGGTCGGTCCGCCGACGACGGAGGTGAAGGCATCCGAACGCGCCATGAAGCCGACCGCGTCGGTCAGCACGTGAATCGTAATCGCGCCGGTTTCCAGACCGGTGTCGATCTGGCCGCCCAGCGTCGGACCCAACGAAGTGGCGCGCAGTTGCTGGCCGGCGCGAATGACGATGGGAATGAAATCGGGATGATCGGCCGTCGCACACTGCTCGGCTTCCATCTGCCCGCTCATGAAGACCGAGCTGTCGCCCAGCAGATCGCTGTAGGTCTTCATCGAGTTGGTGTAGTTGCCGGTCAGCGGATGATACGGCAGATTCTCGGGCGAAGCGGCGGGTTCGCAGGAGCTGAACTCGCCGGTCGTCGGGCAGTTCTCTACGCGCAGCACCGCGTGCGGATAGCTGTTGCGTACATCGTATTCGTAGGTCTGCTCTTCGCCCAGATTCTCGCCGTTGATGTCGGTCAGGCCCGCGCCGAAGGTCATCACGTACTTGCCGGCGGGCAGGTCCTCGGCCGGGTCGAAGACGATCTGATTGCCGTGGAAGAACAGGTTGCCGGCCACCAGCGTGCCGGCGGCGTCGGTGAAGGTCACCGTCTCGCCGTAAACGATCGAATCCTGCGCCAGCGGTTCGGAGAAGAAGGCGCGGAAGGTTTGCACGTCGAACACCAGGTTGCTGGCCGGATCGGGCATGACCGTGGTGATCGTCGGACGCAGGCCGTCCAGCGGCCGATCGGCCATCGTGTCGAACGCCAGGAAGAGGCCGTCGGTCGGGATGTCGGCCTTTTCGCCGTTCGCGCTGTAAATCTCGGAGGAAACCCACAGCTCGTAGCGGTGCATCGGCAGCAACTGGTTTTGCGGCGTGATGATCAACGACGGTCCCTGGATGCGCACCGCGACCGGAACTACGGTCAAGGTCTGGTTGTCGTTCACGACCTGCAGGCGAACCATGCCGAGGTTGATGTTGTCGGCCAGCGTTTCATTGAAGCGAATGACCATCGCGCCGGTGAGCGGAAACTCGCGCATCATGTGCGGCGGATAAGTGTACGTCGCGGTGAAGGGCAGTTCGTCGGATGCCGGCCGATAGGTGTCGTCGTATTTCGTTTCGCAACCGGCGACGACTAGCGCCAGAGCGAAGGCCAAGAAGATCGGAAGAGCGTCGTGTAGGGAAAGAGTGTAGATCTCGGGGGTCGC
>CALBTQ010000345.1 GCA_937967875.1 uncultured Pseudomonadota bacterium | reverse complement strand
ACTACAAAGAAGATTTCGACAGCGTGTTCATCGCCGAGCCCGGAGACGAATACCTGATCGCCGTGTTCGGCGGGTATCTGTTCCTCAGCCCGGCGCTGCAACCCGATCGGGAACAGTAAGAATTTCCAACGCGGAACGCGGAATTTCGCTAATGATAAATAGCGAACCTCAACAAAACCCTACAGTAAATTCAATTCCTGCTGGCGCGGATTGTATTCGTAGGAGAGCGACTGGCCGGTCCAGCAGTAGGTGCACAGTTGTTCGCGGGGCAGGCCGATCGCCACGATCATGTCTTCCATGCGCTGGTAGCGCAGCGTGGTGACGTTGAGCAGTTCGGCGATTTTATCGAGCATGCGCTGGTACGACGGCGAATCCTGATCGATGTAGCGGTCGAGGTTGTCCGGCTCCTCGCCTTCGAGCGCCTTGATCGCCCGCCGCGCAATCAGCTCTTCCTTGGCGCGCGTGGACAGGGCGAACTTGCAGGGGAACATCGAGGGCGGACAGGCGGGGCGCATGTGAATTTCCTTGGCGCCGGCCTCCCACAATTTCTGGATGGCGAAGTTCTTCAACTGTGTGCCGCGCACGATCGAGTCCTCGCACAGCACGATGCGGTTGCCGCGAATCACCTCGGGCACGGCGATTAGTTTCATCTTGGCGATGTGGTCGCGCTCCTCCTGGCTGGGCGGCGTGTAGCTGCGGCCGTAGCCGGGCGTGTACTTCATGAAGGCGCGGCGATAGGGCAGGCCCGCGCCCATCGCGTAGCCGATCGCGTGGCCGGTGCCGGAGTCGGGCACGCCGGCGGCGAAGTCGGCCTGGACGTTGTCGCGCTTGGCGAGAAATTCGCCGCAGCGTTCGCGCACGCGTTCGACGCTGATTCCCTCGTGCGTCGAGGCGGGGTAACCGGTGTAGATCCACAGGAAGGCGCAGACCTGTTTGACCTCGCCGGCCGGGCGCAGGATTTCGTAGCCGCCCCCGCGTTTGAGCAGGACGATTTCGCCCGGGCCCAGGTCCTTCACGTGACGGAAGCCCATGTTGGCGAAGGCGTGCATTTCGCTGACCACGATGTAGTCGCCGTCGTTTTCGGCGAGAATCAGCGAGTCGCGGCCGAGCCGGTCGCGCGCCGCGTAGATGCCTTCCTGGGTCAGGATGAGGATCGAGGCCGAGCCCTGAATCAGGTCGTAGATGCGGTCGATGCCGTCCAGCAGGCTGTTGCCGGTTTCGATGATCTTGGCGATCAGCTCGACCGAGTTGACCTCGCCGCGGCTGGTTTCGGTGAACACCGAGCCGCGATGGAAGAGCAGTTCGACCAGGTCGTTCTTGTTTTCCACCAGGCCGGTCATCGCCAGGCTGTAGGCGCCGAAGCGCGAGCGGATTTGCAGCGGCTGCGCGTCGCGGTCGCTGATGATGCCGATGCCCAGGTCGCCGATCATCTGCGGATAAAAATCCTGGAAGCGCGATTTGAACGGACCTTGCGTGATGTCGTGGATCTTGCGGCGGAAGGTGTCGCCCAGAATCGCCATGCCGGCCAGTTGGTCGCCCAGGTGCGAGTGGTAATCGGTGCCGAAGTACAGCAATTCCGCGCAGCGCGTTTTGGAAACAACTCCACACAATCCGCTCATCGGTTATCCTTCCTCGTGTCGACGATCAGGTGATATTATTTGGATCTCTGCCGCATTGGTTCCGTACGAACTGTAGAAAAACTGTCGAAGGATTGCAAGCGATTCGTTGAAGGATCATTGTAATAACCGGTAAACCGCCGGCCGGCGCACGATTGCGTGGACAGTCGGCGGACAATTTGATTAAGTAGCAGGCACACCGTTGGGGAAGATCGTGACCGACACGCCGCAAACAAAAGACGTTCGTTTCCGCCGCGGCCCGCTGCTGGCCGCGGAAGCGGCGTTGCTGATCGCGACGACGATCAACCTCGCGCCGTTTTCGGTGTTCGCCTTCGGTACGTCCACGACGGTGCTGCTCGCGTTCCTTCTGCTGTATGCGCCGCTGCGTTTGTTCGGCCGGCGTTTGCCGCGCCGGTGGGCGACGATCGGGTACGCGCTGATCTTCGGTCTGTTGCAGCTTCACTTCTCGCGGCTGGCCTGGGCGGCGTCGGTTCCGTATTGGCTGCTGGTTGCGCTGCTGGCTGCCGGGCATGCCGGGTGGCGTTGGCGGCGGCCCGATTCGCGTTGGGCCCTGTGGTCGGCGTTGTGGCCGGCGGCGATCGTCGCGGCGCTGCATCTGTTTTCGCCGGCCTTGTTGACCGCGCTGACGGCGGCGTTGCTGGTCGTGTTGTCGCCGTTGTTTTTATGGGCCGCCCCGCGACGCATCAACGCGGCGGCTTCGACGGTGCTGGCCTTTGCCGCCGGGTGGATGTCCGTGGTCGGCGCGGCGTATCTGGCCGATCCCACGCCGGTCTGCGACGAGTTACCGGCGGCGGCGCGCGCGTTCTATTTGCCGCTCAACGAGGCGCGCGACGAGCGGCGCGACGCGAACCTGCTTGCGCCCGGCTGCACGCCCGGTTCGTATCTGGCGGCGTACAAATACGCCGGGCTGGCGCAACTGCTGCCGGCGGGCGCGGGTTTCGACGAACGGGAAATCGCGCGCGGGCAGTATTTCGGTTTCGCGGCCGATTGCGAAAAGCGACGGCAGATCGGCGTGTCGTTTGAGCATCATCAGGCGGCGATCGTCGACGAGGACGCCGGGACGATGCGGATCGGGGCGAACATTCCCGGGTACGAACCGGATGCGGTCATTCACGCCGGCGAGGGTCTGGCGGTCGCGACGGTCCGCGCGGAAACGCTGTTCATGCTGGACGCCGACGGGCGCGCGGTCGTGCGCGAGTATCCGGCGGCCGGACGGCGTGTGCTGGCCTACGATGCCGGGCGACAACGGCTGCTTTCGGCGCGGCTGTGGTGGCTGCAGGCGGTGGATCTGCGGACCGGTGACATTCAACGCCGCTTTTTGCCCGGCGTGTGGGAGTATCGGCTGGCCGTCGATGAAACGCGGCGGCGTGTGTATGCGCTGTCGTTTTTCGCCGGTTTGCTGTTCGAGCTGAACCTCGACGATTTGTCGCTCGTGCGTGTGCACGCGGCGCCGATGGGCAGCCGCTTCGTGCAACTGGCGGCGGATGGTGAAACGCTGTACATCGACAATTTTCTATCCGGCGAGGTCTATCGTTTTTCGCTCATGGACAACCGGATCGAGGGCCGCGTTTACCTGGGCCCGTTGCCGCGCCGGTTGCGGCCGGACCACGACGGCGCGTTGTTGATCGGCGCGGGGTGCGGCGCGGCGCGCGTGCCGCTCGATGCGTGGCGGGAGGACAACCGGTGACGCGGCTGAAACGCATCGTCGATTTTCTGTGGACCGAAGCGGCGGTGTTCGTGATGGTCTGCGTGCACCTGGTGCTGGGCGCGCTGCTGTTGATTCAACCGCTGGTGCTGGCGGCGTACGCGCTGGTGCGCTTGTTGAAAATCCGCTGGCGGCTGCGGTTTGCGGCGATCGTCTATTTTGCGATTGTCGGCGTCTGGCAGCTTTATCTGTCGCGCATGGCGCTGGCCGTGTCGGCGCTGGGCTGGTCGTTGATCGCGGTGCTCACGCTCGGGCACGCGTGGCTGCGCTGGAAACGGCCGCAGGCGAAATGGGCCGTGCTGACCATGTTGGCCACGCCGTTGGCGGCGATGATCGTCGGCGTGATGACCGGCAAGCTATTGCTGCTGATGCTGGCGGCGATGGCGGCGGGCGCGGTTTTTTTCCTGCCGGCGCGCGCCGAGAAGTTGTCGATTCCGGCCACGACGCTGTTCGCTTTCGCCGTGGGTTGGATGACGTTGTTCGGCGGGTACTACTACCAGGATCTACCCGCGGCGTGCACGAAGTTGTCACCGGCGCAACGCGAGATCTTTATGCAAAGCGATCAGCCGCCGCCCGAGCTGCCGGCGCTGTATCCGCTGCCGGTGAACCTCGTCGCGCCCGCCTGCGCGCCGGGCAAGTATCTGATCGCCTCGCGCCGGTTGGGTTTGTACTATCTGGAAACGGATGAAACGCCCAACCGCCTGAGCTATCTGGCCGACGAGATCGGAAGAGAGTCGTGTAGGGAACGAGTGTAGATCTCGGTGGTCGCGGGATCATTAAAAAAAAAA
>CALBTQ010000344.1 GCA_937967875.1 uncultured Pseudomonadota bacterium | reverse complement strand
CTTTGTTGCTTTTGGTTCCGGTCACTACCACTTCGTTAAGAGTGACCTTTGCGCCCAGCGAAACCGCGCCGCTTTTCCCGTCATAGATCGTCGCCGTGCTCGCCCCCGCAACCACGTCCACCGTGCTTTGCGCCGCGCGCACGTTCGGACCGGTGACGGTCACGGTGATCGTCGCGCCGTCGGCCTGCGCCGGGAAATTCACCGTGGCCGCGCCGCCGGATACCGTCGCCTTGCCCAGCAGCGCGCCCCCCGCGGTCAACGCCACCGTCGCGCCGTCGCGATCGACGCTCACCGCCAACTGCGTTTGCGTCACGTCGACCTGCGCTGCGTGATCGACCGTCGGCGTCATCGGAGCCTGCGTGTAGATGCGCGTGGTCGGATCGCCCAGCCAGTGGAATTCCTCGACGGCGGTGATCGAGTAAATGCTCGAGCCTCCGGACTCCTACACTGTGTAGACCATGCTGTAGGTGTGCACGTCGCCCGTGCGCATCTCCGAGCCGTTCGAGCCGTATCTGCCGGTTTGGCTGGGGAACAGCGCGTCCCTCAGACCCCAGAACAGGCGGTCTTTGAAGCCCGAGTAGCTCACGCGGGTCGCGTCGATCAGGCCGACCGCGCCGCCGTTGTTGTTGCGCTGCCATACTTCGGCGAAGGCCGGCGTCGTCGCGCTCGACGAACACCCGCTGTCGTCGGTCTCGCCGTCGAACCAGCCGGTTTCGCAGTTCATCGACCAGACGACCGGCAGCAGCGCGCCGTTGGTCAGCAGCGCGGAGTTGATCGATGTGTACGACGGTTCGCCCCAGCCGCTGAAGCTGCCGTGGTCGCGATGGGTGAAGAAAAACGTGCCCGCGTTGATCGCCGCGGTCACGTCGGCCGCGTCGCCATCCCAGGCGAAGCCGCCGGAGCGCTTGATCTCGTTGGGCAGATCGTTTTTCGACAAACCCAGCGCGCCGTCCCACCAACTGGCGAACCAGTAATACGAGCTGCTGTTCCAGTACAGCGGCGTCACGTTGCTGTCGGTCATGTAGATCCGCTGCGGCGTGTAGCCCAGCGCGGTGTTGTACTGCGCGAAGTAGCGGTAGGCCTCCTCGGTGGTCAGCGCGAATCGCCGGTCGGCGCGGTTGTCGTAATCGTTGGTGTCCTGGAAGTATGCGGCGTGGACCGTCTTGGTGTAAAACGACGCGCTGGTCGGCGGCGTCTTTTCATAGGCGATGATCTTGGCCACGCGATTTTCCGCCTGCGCGGCGGTGTCCACGCTCAGCCGGCCGATCGCCAGGTCGGCGTACAGGTCCGTGCCGTCGACCGCCGCGTAATACAGGTCGCTGCCGGTGTAGCAGTTCTCGTGGTACGGATGCTCGGTGACGTAGTTGGTCGGCAGGTAGTCGGCGTCGCCGATGAGCATCACGTAGGCCGGCGCGGGGCTCCAGGTCTGGTAGGCATTGGCGATGTAACTCTTGATCGCCGCGGCGGTCGCGCCGGTCTGCGTCGTCGTGCGCACCTCGGCGTCGTAGCCGGATTCCAGTTTCCAGGCCTTGAGCGTGTTGGCCGCATTCACGAAGTTCGGATGGGTGATGATCAACATCTGCGCGCCGTTGGCCGAATCGCCGGCGAACGAATCGTCCGCCGCGCCGTCGGCGTCGCGCAACGCGGAGTAGTTGAGGAACGCGCCGGCGTATAACTCGTCGTAAGCCGGGCTGTCGTGCAGCGCGGGGTCGGCGAAGAACGAATCGTCGCCGCCGACGAACTCGACGGTCACCCGCAGCCGTTTGATCAACCGCGCGCGCCGCTCGACCGGGTTGTACTGCAGATTGGTCAGCCATAACCGCTGAAACGACACGCCGCGAATGACGCCCGTGTCGCCCAACTCAGCCGGGGCCGTCGGAGCCAGGGCGTCGCGGCGGTAGGCGGCCGCATCGGGCAGGGTGGGCGGCAGATCGTCCAGGCCGTCCAGGTCGGGCTGCGGCGCGGCCACCGGGGCCAGCAGCAGATCGTCGATGAACTCGACGTCCAGCTCGTCGAACGACACGAGCGCCTGTGCGCCATGCGGCACGGCCAGCAACCGGCCCTGCGCGGGCAACGCCGGCTCGCCGATTTCGCCGCGCAACGCGCCGTGCGGATACGCGGCCTGCCGGTAGACGACGCCGTCCAGCTCGATCTCATGCCACGACAGCTCCCGGGCGGTGAGCGTCATGACGATCCGCCGCGTGCTCATTTCGTGCACGATCAGGCCCTGTCCGGCGTCGAGATCGTCGGTCGGCGCCACGGCGGGATCATCCGCACTGCAGGCCGAAATGAAAACCGCCACCGCGGCAATAATCAGCAACCAGCGAATATTACGGTAACTTTTCATGAAGCCAACCCTTCTTGCCCGGAACCATCAACGGAAATCGATTTTAAAATCGAGATCGGAAGAGCACACGTCTGAACTCCAGTCACCGAATACGATC
>CALBTQ010000343.1 GCA_937967875.1 uncultured Pseudomonadota bacterium | reverse complement strand
GCAACCCCCGAGATCTACACTCTTTCCCTACACGACGCTCTTCCGATCTAACGGTTTTTTACCGCGCTTGATCGACTCGATGAAAAAGATGATCGCCAGCGAAATGACCGCCGCAATGACGAACAGGTTCAGCTTGTTGAAGGCGAACCATTGCGGCGCGGACTGCACGGCTTCGGTCGGCAACGGTTCGCTGCGACGGCCGCTCTTGGCGATGGAAACGACTTGGTAAAAATAGTCCACGCCGTCCTTGCAGTCGGAATCGACGATCGACACCGACGGCGCGCGGCGGGCTTTGGTTGCATGTTTGTCCAAGAGCCAGGCCGAGGCTTGTCCGACCGATTTGAATTCCTCCGGACGGCAGGCGGCGCGTAACACTTCGTAGCTGACCACGGGATCGTCGCTTCTCTCCTCGTCGAGCGACGGGGTGATGACCAGGGTGATCGACCCGCCCCCATCGGAGGACGTATCGCTCGCGACCACGGCTTGCGGCGGCGCGGGCAAAATCACTGCCGGCGCCGGGGCGAGGACCTCGGCCGCCTCGGCCGCCGGTTCCGCAACCAGCGGCTCCTGGACCTGCGCCCACACCGGCAGCGAACAAGCCAGCACCAACAATAATAGACTCGCGACCAGGCTTATGCGTCCGGTCATTCACGCTCCCTTTCTTGACTGATTGCCTGCCGGAGGTCGCGCCGGAAGGCACATCGCATTAAACGACAGCGTATAATTTCGTCAACCCATCGCCATCGTTTCCGGTGCGGGCGTTGCGGTTGAGTCGCGGTTGTTTTCATGGAAGCGAAAGCGAACAGAACGGGGGCGGCACGGTCGTTTTTCCGTTACCGCCCCCGCATCAATTATCAGTCATGCGCCGGCTGCACCGCATAGGCGGATTTGGCCGGAGCGATCCCTCCCGTGACGGCAATGAAGTTATCGTGATACCCCATGTTCGTCATATCGTTGACCGTCAGGATCCAATTCTCGTCGAGCGCCGGCAGCGCGATATCGCCGATCAAGCTCGAGAGCAGCGGCAGGAAGAGTTCGACCAACGTCGGCGCCAGTTGCTCGAAGAGCGTCTCGTTCAAGGACAGCGGATTGTTGATCGTATCGACCACCACTTGCGGCGTATCGAAGGAGATATTGAACGTGTTGTCGCCCGAGTCGTGGGTCAGCGTCGCCGGCGCGATCACCGAAGCCGACAGGGTCAACAGCAGGTCTTCCGGCGGATTCGCGTTGTACAGGTGGATGAACGCATCGCCCATTTGCACCTGCACGTTGAGCGTACCGGCTTTGTCGACGTAGGGGATGAACACCGGCGGCAGCAACGGACGCACCTTCATCGTCAACGGAATTGCCCCGTAGGTATCGCAGATATCCGGGAAGATCGCATAGAAGATCGCGTCGCACGCGTCGGGAATCACATCTTCCAGATCCACGTGCAGCAAGCCGCTGCGGAACGCCTGGTACAGAATCTGGTTGACCATATTGTCGCTGACCAGGACGGCGAAGCCGTAATCGCTCGTGGTGAACACCGGCTCGACGTTGTCGGTCCTGATCGAACCGCTGAAGGCCGGTACGGCCGGGTTGATCGTGTCGGTCAACGTGCGGCCCTTCAACCAGATCGTACCGCCGACCGAGTCGAACACGGCGCTGTAGGGACGCGCTTCGAAGGTGAACGTAATGTCGCTGACCGGGATGTCGAAGCTGTAGGGAATGTCTTCCAACAGATCGTCGAGCGTGCTCTGGATGTACGGTTCGATCAGGCCGGGAACCAGCCATTCGACCAGTTCGCGCACCGCCCACTCGAACGGTTCCAGCAGAATGTCCGGGAAGCCGTTGATGTTGAACTCGAAGTTGCCGATGTTGACGTTGAAGTCGCTGATGTTCACCAGGATGTTGTCGTTGTTCACCGAAATGTACGCGAACGCATTCGCGATCACGTTGGTCACTTCGGTATACCCGGTGATCGAGTAACCGATGCCGACGATCGAACCGCGCACGCGGTAATCCAACCGCATCTGTCCGATGCCCGCATAGGTGTCGATGGCGTTGGGGTTGGAATCGAGCGTAACCCACGGCGTGGTGTTGGTGACGTTGGTCACATCGGCCCGGGCGCTGGCGACGGTGACGCCCCACACTTCCGCCCGCTCGTCGAACAACGGATTGTAGCTCATGATGATCGACTTGAAATCGATCGTCGCGAGGTAGCTGTCGATCACATCCTCGACCTGATTCAAGCCGGTGTCGGTGATGCGGAAGCCAGCCGCGTTGGTGATCCACGAATCGTTGGGCCACTCAGCCTGTCCGTACAGCACGCTCGTGGCGCCGTAGGACATATTGCCGATGCCGTCGTTGGCCTCCGCCGTGAAGATGTTCAGGCCGTTGGTCAACGCATACTGCTCCGAGAACGAAACGCTCGTCGGAGAATGATAGCTGCAAAAGACAAACGAATCGTTGATCTTCAATGTCGCGTTGTACGGATCCACATCGTACACATAACCGGAAACGGTCACCGAACCGGTTTGCGTATAGTAGCCGCGCGGCGGACTGGTAAACACGATATCCGGCGGCGTCACATCGACCACCTGCACAAAGGTGACATCGAAAATCGTCGGGTGAGCGGTCACGCGCGCGGTAATGCTGTATCCGCCGGCGGTCTGGAACGTAATGTCGTTGCCGACCATCGTCCAGCCCGTGCCGGGAACGATCTCCAACGCCCAGGCGTCGTCGGTCGCGTTGCCGTAAATATCCACCACGTTCGCATTGCAGGTTACCGTCTCGCCCTGGGCCACCGACGGTTGACTGCAGTAAATCGTGATTTCCGCCGGATCGTTCGGGTGCACGACCACCGTCTCTTCGTCGTAGACGTTGGTCCCGGCCACCTGTCCGCGTACCGTAATCGTGCCCGCGTACGTCAAGGTGATGTTCGGCAGATTGAAAGTAACGCCGAACGGCGGATCGACCGTGTAAATCACGTCGGCCATCACCGGGTTGCCGTTGACGTCGATAATGTCCGCATCCACCGCGATCGTGTCGCCCGCGTCGATGTCGCTGTCGGAAACGGTGATGTCCAACGAGTAGATTTCCGTCTGATCGACCAACACGTATGTTTCGGCGGTGTACACCTGCAGGTTGTAGATCGTCGACACTTGCACAGCGAAGAAGCCGGGGAAGTAGAAGTAGATGCGGTTGACGTCGATCACCACCCCGGTCGTCGGATCGGTGCCCAGCGACGGATCGACCGAACTGGTAATGTCCTCGCCGGATTCATCGTAGAAAACGTACGTCACATCGACAAACTCGCCGGTGCCGATCTGCGTCGCGCTGAGACTCAAATCAAAGTGCGGTTCCAACAACTCGATGGTGAACTCCGCCGACACCTCCGCGACGTCGCCGCTCTTTTCGGCACGAATAACGATCGTGTGCACGCCTTCGGTCAGCATTTCCAGCGTGCCGGTGATGTTGCCGTTGAAGATGACCAAACTGGCCGTAATGTCCGTGCCGTCCAGCGTCACGGTGATGTCCGTGGCGCTGCAGTTGCCGTAATTCGCATCGACGTCCACGTTGCGCTTGAACAGATAAGCGCCGACTTCCGGTTCGTTGAGTTTGACCCACGGCTTATTCACCGCGAATGTCGACTCGGCAAAACCGGCGCCGTTGTCGTTGGTCGCTTCCACCCGCAGGGTGAAAGTGCCGCCCATC
>CALBTQ010000342.1 GCA_937967875.1 uncultured Pseudomonadota bacterium | reverse complement strand
TTCAGACGTGTGCTCTTCGATCTTTCGTCTACGCTTCCGTCGCGCCGGCCGGCGATACAATCGCCCTGGTGGTCGAGGCGGTGCAAACGGGCTTCGAAGGCGCGCAGATCGTCCATTACAAAGGCGTGACCGGCGCGTTGCCCTGACGCGCTGCTTGTCATTTCCGCGGCCCGCGGGTATTGATGAGGAAATTCGCCAAAGGAACCCGATGCACGATCCCGCCCATGATGCCGGCCTTTCACTGACGACCCACCGCGTGCTGTGCGGCGCGCTGCTGTTGCTGGCCGTCGGCGTGCACCTGGCGCACAGCGTCTACGACGGGCGGATCATTCTCGATCACGATCAGATTTTTCTCGACCTGTTTCACAACATACACATCGCCGGGCCGGACGCGGGAACGCCCTGGCGGCAACTGGTGAGCGCCTGGGAAACTTCGTTCGCGTACTTTTATCTGTTGGTCAGCTCATTGCTCGCCGGTTTGTACGCGCTGGGCGTGACGGTCGATCTGACGCTTTATCGCCTGTTCAATCTGGCGTTTTACGCGTTGCTGCTTGGCGGCGCGTGGCGACTGGGCACGCTGCTGGCGAACGATCGGCGCGTGGGCCTGCTGTCGGCCGCGGCCGTCTGCTGCCTGCCGGTGATCGACAATTTCAGCCGCTCGTACACGATCCATTTTCACCTGACCGCGCTGATGCTCATGGCGCTGGTGGAGATGGTCAGCCTGCTGCGGGATCGCCGCACCATGCGGGCGTATCCGTTGTTGGGCGTGTGGTGCGGCCTGGCGACTCTCGTGCACCCGATCGGCCTGATGCAAAGCGCGCCGCTCTATTTTCTGCTGGCGCTGCATCTGCTGCGGCACCGCAAGAACGTCGACGGAATCGTGCTGAAATTCGCCGCGGCCGTCGCGCCGGCGGCGATTCTGGCCGCGCCGGTGTTGCACAAACTGGCCGACTACAGCGGCAGCCGCGCGCATTTTCTCTCGGCGGAGGCGCTCGTTTCGGCGGGTTTGGCGCAAAACTTTTACGAATGGCTGCGCGAATCGACAATCACCTTTTTCGGGCCGGGGTATCTGGCATTGTTCGCCCTGGTTGGCGCGATCGCCGCGGCGCACCTGATCCGCTCGCGTCCGCGAAAGCCGGCCGAGATGCATCTGACGGCGATCGTCGCCGTCTACGGCGCGATGATCTGCCTGGTGCGTCTCAACGCCGGCTTCACCGCCGATTTCATGATCATCCACGCAGTGGCTGTTTGTCTGAGCCTCGCCGTCGCCTGGCGCGCGCTCGCCGCGCGGGCAAAGGCCCGGTACTGGCTGGCCGCGCTGACTGTCGCCGTTTTTCTGCTCGGCGGGCTGGACAAGGCGGCGCGCGTGGACGCGTACCCGGCCGATCGTTACGTGGCGCCGCGCATCGAGTTCATCTATCACCAAAAAATGGTCGTCGCACCGGATTGGATCATGTCGCTGGAACACGCCTTGGCGCGGGCCGGCGCGCCCCAGTCGCTGACGATCGAGATCGGAAGAGCACACGTCTGAACTCCAGTCACCGAATACGA
>CALBTQ010000341.1 GCA_937967875.1 uncultured Pseudomonadota bacterium | reverse complement strand
CCACCGAGATCTACACTCTTTCCCTACACGACGCTCTTCCGATCTGATGCGTTGGCAAACGACGAAAGAAGGGCCCTTGGATCAGAATCGAATGGAAGAATTGTTCGTGGCGCTCGGTCACCACTTCAACGACCCGGCGTTGCTCGCCCAGGCGTTGACGCACTCGAGCTACGCCAACGAGAAAGGGCTGGACGATCACTACGAACGTCTGGAGTTTCTCGGCGACGCCGTGCTTGAGTTGATCGTTTCGCACATGCTCATCGAACGCTACCCGGATCATCGCGAAGGCGACCTCTCGCGCATGCGCGCCAGCGTGGTCAATAAAAAGACGCTCGCGGGCATCGCTCGACGATTGGGCATCGGGCAGCACATTCTGCTCAGCTACGGCGAGGAAAAAACCGGCGGACGCGAAAAGGGCTCGTTGCTCGCCGACGTGTTCGAGGCGATCATCGGCGCGATCTATCTGGACGGCGGTCTGGGCGCGGCGGCCGATTTCGTCGAACGCTACTTCGATATGATTTTCGACGGCATCGCCAAGGAGATCGTTTTTCGCGATTATAAAACCCGGCTGCAGGAAGCGGCACAGGCTCGGCTGCAGGCCACGCCTAACTACCGGGTGGTCGATTCCAGCGGACCGGATCATGAACGATCCTTCACCGTCGAGGTCAGCCTGCGCAACAAACTGTTCGGCAGCGGCGTCGGCCGCAGCAAGAAGCAAGCCGAACAAATGGCCGCAAAAATGGCCTTGCAGCGCTTGCACGAGGAAGCGGAGGAGACAACCACGTGAGCGAACAAAACACAAATTTCAAATCCGGCTACGTGATTCTCCTGGGCCGTCCCAACGTCGGCAAATCGACGCTGCTCAACGGCATCATGGGCGAGGAACTGGCCATCGTCACGCCCAAACCGCAAACGACGCGCAACCGGATCCTGGGCATTCACACGACGAGCGAACACCAGATCATCTTTCTGGACACGCCCGGGATGGTCAGAGACGAGCGTGGGTTGAACGCCTTTCTCGCGCGTGAAGTGCAGCGCGCCATCGCCGACGCCGACGGCATCGTGCTGGTCGTCGAACCCGATGAACCGCGCCGCACCGAAATGTCGCTGATCGAACGCCTGCCGCATCTCCAGCGGCCGGTGGTGCTGGCGATCAACAAGGTCGACAAAGTCGACAAGCGTAAGCTGTTGCCGTTGATCGAAAGCTACATGGCGCTGCATCCGTTTCAGGCGATCGTGCCGACCTGCGCCACGCGCCGCGACGGTCTGGATCGCCTGGTCGCCGAGGCCGCCGCGATGCTGCCGCCGGGGCCGATGTACTATCCGGCCGAGCAACTCACCGACGCCACCGAGCGCTTCATCGTCGGCGAGATGATCCGCGAACAGGTGTTTCACCTGACCAAGCAGGAGATCCCCTACAGCTCGGCGGTGCTCATCGAACTGTTCAAGGATAAGGACAGGGTGATCGAGATTCTCGCCTCGATTTTCGTCGAACGCGACGGGCAGAAGGGCATCATCATCGGCAAGGGCGGCGAGATGCTCAAGAATATCGGCACCAACGCCCGCGCGAAAATCGAGGCGTTTCTGGGCAAGCAGGTCTATCTTGAATTGTTCGTCAAAGTGAAAAAGGATTGGACGCGCTCGGAATCCAAGTTGCGCGAAATGGGGTACGAATGAGTCTGCCGCTGGTCGCCATCGTCGGCCGCCCGAACGTGGGCAAATCCACCTTGTTCAACCGCCTGGCGGGCAAGGGCAAGGCGCTGGTGCAGGAAACGCCCGGCGTCACCCGCGATCTGCATTACGCCGACGTCAAGCATCGCAACAAGCATTTCACCTTGGTCGATACCGGCGGGCTCTCGACGGTGCACACCGACGAACTGACCCGCGACGTCAACGATCAGGTCGACTTCGCCCTGGAAAACGCCGCGGTCATCTGCTTTGTCATGGACGGTCGCGAGGGACTGACGCCGGAAGACATGGACATCGTCGAAAAGCTGCGCCGCTTCGAAAAGCCGGTTTTCTGGGTCGTCAACAAAATCGACGCCGACGGCTTGGACGATCTCGTGTACGATTTTTACCGACTGGGCGTCGAGGAACTGCATCCGATCAGCGCGCGGGAAAAGCGCGGCGTCATCGCCCTGTTCGATAAAATCACCGCCGATTTCCCCGATGTCGACCAGGAAGAGGAAGACAGTGAATCGCGCGCCACGCGCGTTGCCTTCGTCGGCAGTCCGAACGTCGGCAAATCTTCGATCATCAACCGCATCCTGGGCGCGAAACGGCTGATCACCAGCGACATCCCCGGCACCACGCGCGATGCGATCGACATTCCCTTCACCCTCGACGGCAACGATTACGTGCTGATCGACACGGCCGGCATCCGCCGCAAGGGCAAGGTGTCCTACGTGGTCGAGAAATTCTCGGTGGTCAAGGCGTTGCAGGCGCTGGACCGCACCGACATCGCCGTCGTGCTGCATGACGTGACCGAGCCGATCAACGATCAAACGCTGCGCATTATCTCCTACGCCGAAGAGCGCGGGCGGGGCATCATCCTGGTGCTCAACAAAATCGATCTGATGAAGGATCAGCCCAAGTGGCGCAAGGAAGTGCTCAGCGACCTCAACCGGCGCCTGAGCGGTCTGGAGTGGATTCCGATCCTCTTTGGCAGCGCCTTGACGGGCAAGGGGCTCGACGACCTGTTTTCCACCATCAATACCGTGCGCGAAAACCAATTGCGCCGCATTCCCACCGGACCGCTCAACCGCTGCCTGGAAGAGGCGATTGCACATCACGCTCCCCCGATGGCCGCCAACAAGCCGCTGAAGCTGTATTACAAGATCGGAAGAGCACACGTCTGAACTCCAGTCACCGAATACGATCTC
>CALBTQ010000340.1 GCA_937967875.1 uncultured Pseudomonadota bacterium | reverse complement strand
ACGATGAAAACCGAATCAAAAAAATGAACCAGAGGCACCAAATGACCGAGGTGCTCGATCCCAAAAAGCCGTCAGGCATCACCGTCAGCATTCTTTGCGATCGGCTTTCGAACTGCTCACAGGGAAAGATCGTCCTACTCAATCACCGTATCGAAATCGGCGGCTACGGCGAAAACGCGATCGACGACGACGACCGCCCGTCCTACGATCACGACTTACAATCCGTTTTGCAGAACGAAGCGGATTTACGCGGCTGGACGCCGGACAATCCTCTGCCTTACACGGAATTTTTGGCTCAGATCGACAAGAACGAGTACGACCGCATCATCGATAAATTCAATTACAAGGAATATGAAAAATACGAGCAGAAGGTCATCAAAACCGATCACGATGATCATTGGCGGGGATTGTTCGACGAAGGACTTTCGCAAAATCCCTGCCGCGCATTGCTGGGCGTACCGATCCTACTCGAAGGCCAGCCGATCGGCTGCATTAAAGTCGAGGCGCCCGATCCGGAAAAGCGCAGCAGTCTGTACGAAACGGACCGCTTCACCTTCCAGGATCTGATTCTGCTGGATTGCATCGGCAAACTGATTTCGATCGCCATTCAGATCACCCACGACAAGCAGAATCTGGCCTGCGATGAAATGACCACCTCGGCCGAATGCAAAATCTATACGAACCCGGCCATCAAGAAAATCTTTTCTCCGGATAATAAAAAATTCACCATTTTGCCAGCGAAATACCAGGTTCTGTTTATCGACGTGGACAACTTTAAAAGCATCAACAGCGACCTGGGCTACGACAAAGCCAATAAAGTCATCACCGAAGTCGGCCGGAACATCTACCTGGCGGTTAAAAAGGATTCCAACAACAAGAACATCAACGAAAGCGTCTTTGTCGCCCGTTTCGGCGGCGACGAGTTTTACATCATCTTCCCGCTTGACCAAAACGACTTACTCCTGACCGAACAGGGAAAATCGATCAACAGCGACGGAGATCTATTCGACGAAAACGGCAAGCTCATCGAATCGAGCAAGTCTGGCCGGACCGATAATGTTCAGAGCAACAAACATACTGAAGCGGAAATTCGCGCGTACCGCTTCCTGGATAAAATCCGCAAACGCAATGAGAATCTGCAGGATCTGATTCGCTCCTTATCGGAGCAAAATGAGTATCATCAAAAACGGTCCATCACCTTGAGTATCGGCAGCGCCATTCATAAAGATCTAAGCGAAGCAATTAACAACGCCAGCACAGTCAATCGCATCGCCAAATGGGCGGGCAAAAACAATATCGTGTTCTGGGAGACAATCGAAGACCTGATGCCGCCCAAACGCAAGTCGCCGATTAAAATTATCGAAGTGTTGCCGCCCAAGCACGCCATCATCGACGTCGGCCACATACAAGGCGTCATCAACGGATTGCATTTCCAGGTCAAGCATCCGCCGATCGGAATCGATCCCGATTTCGAATTGGTAAAAGCAATTATTCGAGTTGAAGTGACCTACTCGCTACACAGCTTGGTCTCCGTCGAGCAGGCGATCTGTGATTTATTCGTCGGCGACGATGTCTTCGTGCGCACATGAGCGCGTCACTCGCCCACGTGCTCGGCCTTTTGCGCTTTGAGGAACGTGCGGAACTCGACCGTCAGTTGCGCCGCTTCATGAACCTGCCTGGTGGGAAACAACTCCCGGTTTTCGAGCAAACCGCTCAGGCTGCCGGTCGCCGTGCTTTGCGTGTTCTTGCCGGCGGCGAGCACCTGGGGCGGAATCGTGAACATGTTGTCGGCAAAGACGTTCTCCTTGAGCGTGACGTCCACGAAGTCCTCGTTCTCGTCGAACCTCGTCCGATTGCCGATGAACAGGTTTTTCTCCATGACCACATCGAAGGCGCGGCCGTTGCGCATGATATTCCCGTACGCGTCGTTTCCGTAATAACGCCCGCTGGTGCCGGCGATCACGCTTTCGCGTAAGCGAACGTTCTTGCATTTGTCCATGCTGACCGACAATGCCGTGCAGTCGATCAGCGCGCACCCTTCGATCGTCACGTTCGTGCCCGCGCTGATCGTCACCGCGACGAATCCCGACCCGTGAAAGACGCACTTGCGCAGCGTGACGTTCTGTACGATCCCCAGATCGGCGACGCCGCCCTGGCAGGTATCGGTGAACAATAAATGACCGAAGCGGATATTTTCAATGATAATATTGTTGCTGCGGACGATATCCAACAGCCAGCCGTGCACATTGCGACTCAGCACGTTCACTGTGCCCTGGCCGACGATCTCCAGATCGTTTTTATCCGCGATGTTCAGCAACGCTCCATCGGTTTTACCGCCCAGGTAATCGCCCTCGGTCAGCACGATCCGGTCGCCCGGCTGCGCCAGCGCCACGACCTGCCGGAGCACCAGGGCCGTCGCGGGCGCGGGCTTGACCATCCATTGGTTGGTCCCCGGTTTTCCGTCCCGACGCGGAATTTTGGTGATGTACGGCGACGGCGTCTGCTCGTCGGCGGCCTTCGTTTTCGCCGCCGCTGACGAGCTTCCCAGCGCCAACGTCAACCCAATCGTCAACGCGCAAACAAGCATCAGCATGTGGATTGCGTGTTTCATGTGCCGCCTTCCTCCCACTTCACTCAATAATAAAAACGGCAATTCGGCAGTTGCTTTTTCAACTCGTCGATGCCCTCGTCGGGCACGCGGCTATCGGTGAAGATCACAAAACTCAACCGGGGCAGTTGCGCCAACACCGACGCGTCGCTAAAGCGCGTATACCCCACGTCGAGGTACTCCAACCGTTTCAGCGTTCCCAGCGGTGCGATGTCGCGGACCTTGGTGTGCGCGATGTCCAGGCGCCGCAGCCGCGTCAGGCCGCTGAGCAACTTCGCATCGTTGAAGGATGTATAGCCGATGTCCAGGCATTCCAGCCGTTTCATCTTCGTCAGAAAACGAAAGTCCTCGATGTTGGTGTTATCGATCATCAAAAAGCGCAACCGTCGCAAATTCGTCAGCCGGTCGACGTTCTTGATTTCCTTGTTGATCTTCCACTTCAGCAAAACCAGGTTTTTCAACTGGCCGAGTACGCGGTCGTCGGTGACCGATCCGCCGCTCAGATCCAGACTCTTTAGCGACGGAATTTCGCGCAGCACCTCGATGTCGACGGAATTCACACCCCACATGTTGAGCGCTTCGAGGCGGTGCAATTCCTTGAGCATCGCCAGCGACATCACATTCCGGCAGTGCCACAGCGTGACGAACGACAAGTCGGGATTGTTCAGAACAACCGCGTCGAAGGTCGCTTGCGAGACGTTCTGCCCGAAGGTGACGCCGATTCGTCGTTCGCCCGTGCCCGTATCCAAAAACCAATCGTTGCCGTAGGGGGCTTTGACCCGGCGGAACTTCAGATAGTGATCATGCTCTTTGACGAACCACACCGCCTCGCCGACAGCCAGGACATCGTCCGTTTTAATCGCCAGACGCAATTGCGGGCGACGCTCCCTGATCGCCTGGCCGTTATGCCACGCCGTCGTGTGTTCCGGCATGGTCAGCAGCACCTCGCGCGTTGCTTCATCCGCGGCCGGCGTTCCGGTTTCGAAATTCGTCGTCGACGCGGTCTTGCACGCGCCCGGCAGCACCGTGAGCAGCGACAAAACGAAACAGATCAATAGGCGTTTCATGTCCGATCGCCTTCCTTTCAATCCCGCTCCCTGGTTACTTCACTTTGACCCGCCGGCGGATGCGTTCGATCAGATAGGACGGATCCAGATGCGTGTAGCCGATTTGCCGCACGAGTTCCTCGCCGCGATAGAACTGCCCGGTCGCCCACAGCTTGCGCAGATACGCGCCCGCCTCGGGCTTGGCGAACCATTCGCCGCCGTACAGTTCGGTGAGCTTGGCTTCGAGCATCGCCTCGGTGAACCACGCCCGCGTATAGTCGGCGCTGTAGAAGAAATCGTCGACGTCCACCAGGTAGCGCAGGCCGTCGTTGGCGTCCAGTTCGACGCCGTAGGCGCGCCCCAGCAAGTTGCGGTACAGCCCGACCGGATCGCCAGCGCCGCGATGCAGCTCGATTTCATACAACACCTTCGCCGCGAACCGGCGCACCATGTACAACTTCAGAAACGCGCTGTAGCGCACGTGCCACTGCCGATCGCCGGCGTTGTCCATGCCGACGTACTTTAGCAGAAACGGTCCGTTGCCCAGCAGCGTGTCGAACAAAAACGCGTAGGTTTCCGTCGTCACATTGTCGCCGAGCTGCTGAAACTCCCACACGTCGGTCGTCGCGTTGGCGAAATGCTGCGCGTGCCCCATTTCGTGCCAATAAGCGTGGTAGTCGCTTTGCCCGCCCGCCGGCTTGATCGTCAGGCGCACGTCGCCGGGCACGTCCATCGGGTAGCACGCGGCGCGCGGATTCTTCTGCGGCCGGTCGGCGTCGTCGACTTTGACCTTCTCCGACGACAAGCCCAGTCCGTTGAGGAACCGCTGCATGCGCGGCGCCATGTCTTTCTTGGTGAAATAGCCGTCGTAGCGCACGTTCTTGAACAGCCGCGCCAGATCGCACCGCCGCGCCTTCTCGGCCGGGAAGCCCAACTGGAACGGCACCGCCCAGCGCAGCAACGTGGTGAATTCCTGCTCGGTCTGATCCAAAAACACCCGACACAGCGCCGCGAACTCGGTCAGGTTCACCTGGCGCAGTTGCTCGGAAAGGGCGATGTAGTCGGCGAAGCCCAGTTCCTTGGCCAGCCGCTGCATACGCTCTTCCTTCTGCATCAGCTTCTCGTTGGCCTGCACCAGAATCGGCGCGATCGCGTCGGAAATGATCTGCCGTTGCGCGTACTCGGTTTCCTCCTGCAGCAGCAGGCGATGCTGATAGTAGTTGTATTCCTTGCCGCCGTACTCGAAGGACGCCCCGGCCAGATAGCTTTGCACCTCGTCGTCGATGCCGGCCACGCGCGCGTTAACCATCTCGCCGAGCACGTACAGGCGGAAAAACTCCAGCGCCTTTTTCTTGTCGGCCTGCGGCGTGGCGGCGATGGTTCGCTCCAGCAGCCGCACGGTGTCGAGCGAGAACAGCGCCTCGTGGCCCTTGTACGTGCCGGCGATGTCCACCTGCTTGCCGGTGGTGCGCCGCTCCCAGGACAACTCCATCTGCTCGCGCACCAGCGCCTTGGCCTCTTCGCGCAGCTTGGCGATGCGCGTGTGATCGGCCACGGTGACCGTCTGCGCCAGCGCCAGATAGGCCCCGCCGGCCACCAGCGCCAGCGCGACAAAAACGACAAGGATCCGACGAATCATGGTTTGCTCCTACAGGCTGTAGCCGCCGTCGATAACCACCGTGTGGCCGGTGACGAAATCGGCGTCGGGCGAAGCCAACCAGGCCACCGCGCCGACGATATCCTTGGGCTGCATCAGCTCGTGCAGCGCCTGCCCCTGGATCGCTTCGTCGAGGATCTCCTCGGTGGTCCACAGCGCGGCGCTGAACTTGGTTTTCACCAGCGACGGCGCGACCGCGTTGACCCGGATGCCGAACACGCCCCACTCGGCGGCCAGCACCTTGGTCATCATCAGCAGCGCCGCTTTGCTCATCGAGTAGGCGCCCATGCCCGGCGTGTACTTGAAGCCGGCCACGCTGCCCACGTTGATGATCTTACCGAATTTGGCGTCCTGCATCGGCTTGAGGCACGCCTTGGCCAGGAAAAACGGGCCATAGAAATTGACCTCGAAGATCTTCTGCAGCGCGGCGGGCTCGACGAACATCGAGGGCCCGAACACCGGGTTGGTCGCCGCGTTGTTGACCAGAATGTCGATGCGGCCGTAAGTCTCGAGCACCTTATCGACCAGCGGTTGCAGCGCTTCGACCTGCCCCAGGTGAGTCGGCGCGACCAACGCTTCGCCGCCCGCTTCTTTGATCTTTGCGGCCACGGCTTCCAGCGGTTCGGCCTTGCGCGACACCAACACGACCTTCGCGCCGTCGGCGGCCAGCCGCAACGCGATCTGCTCGCCGATGCCCCGGCTCGCGCCGGTGACGATTGCCACTCGATCGGCCAACGATTTGCCCATGAACTCCTCCATTCACTTGCGGTTGATGGCGCTACCTTAGCACAGAACCGACGGGGGACAAACTTTGCACCCTATTTAAAAGCATTTCGCACCGCCGCCCCCTGGCATCTCCCGCCAACGGTCTTATGTTAATTGAGCAACCAATTGCACCACGGAGGGAGTACCATGGCCGCCGTACGTCCCATCTTGCGCCTCAGCCATAGTTGGCCGACGCGCGAAGGCGCCGGCGTGCATCTCAAGCGCGCCTTCGCCCAGGCCGACCGGGCGCTCGATCCCTTCCTGCTGCTCGACGATTTTCACTCCGACGATCCGCAGGAATACATCGCCGGTTTTCCCTGGCATCCGCACCGAGGCATCGAGACGATCACCTACGTGCTCCACGGTCGTCTGCGCCACGGCGACAGCCTGGGCAACCAGGGCGTCATCGGCCCCGGCGACGTGCAATGGATGACCGCCGGCTCGGGCATCATCCACGAGGAAATGCCCGCGCAGGAAGACGGCCTGCTCTGGGGCTTCCAACTGTGGGCCAACCTGCCCGCCGCGCA
>CALBTQ010000339.1 GCA_937967875.1 uncultured Pseudomonadota bacterium | reverse complement strand
GGCAAACGAGAAAATTGCCTGTGAAAAAATCAACATTCAGGCAATAAAGCGCTAAATTCTTCGAAAGACCGGCTGTTTTCGTCACTCACTGAATGAACCCTCATTCAAGTATTTGTTTGACTTCCCGCCGTGAAGCAAGGATAATGTTCGACAGCAACATTACCGATACGTATTGAAGCCATTGGTTTTTGTACGGGAAAGCAAATTAATGACCTCAAACGTACGACGCCTGCATACTCCGGTCACGCAATATTACTTCACGCCCTACGATTATCGCGTGATCATCGAGAAAATCCGCAATGAGTTTGCGCGCGTCTCGGAAAAGGTCATCGGCCGCGAATTGATCATCCTCCAGTTCGCTTGCGCCCTGCTCACGCGCAACCACCTGCTCTTGTTGGGCCGCACGGGCATCGCCAAATCGATGCTCGCCAACGAACTGTTCGAAATCTTCAAAGCCTCGGGCGCGAAGACCTTTACGATCAAGGCCTCGGTCGAGGACACCAAGGACAACTACTTCGGCCCGATCGACATCCCGCGCTATCGTGACGAGGGGGTGAAGATCCGCCGCATCAAAAGCTCGGTGCTCGAAGCCGACTTCGCCTTCATCGACGAGCTGTTCGACACCAACGAGCAGATTCTGCGTGACCTGATGCTGCTGCTTTCCGACCGCATGCTCTTCGAGGGTTCCGAGCGCTACCATGCGCGGTTGCACACCTGCATGGCCGCCTCCAACTACCTGCGCCTGAACGAGGTGACCGAAGCGGTGGTCGACCGTTTCGCCTACCGCAGCGTGATCACCGCCGAAACCGACGCCTTCACGCAGTTTCGCATCGACCGCAGTTTCATCAGCAAGGGCGCCGCTCCCAGCGGCCCGGTGCAGCCGATCAGCCGCGACGAAATCGATTATCTCTCGCGCATCGCCTGCGGTCTGGAAGGCGACCTGAACATCGAAATCAGCGACGATGTGCTCTACCTCAAAAACATCATCCTGCGCTACTTTATCGACCGGATGAAAAAAGCCAAGGGCAACTACTACATCAGTCCGCGCCGTCAGGCCGGCGTGATCAACCACCTGCGCGCGCTGGCGATGCTCAACGGCCGCACCAAGGTCGAAGAAAACGACCTGCCGCGCATGGGCCTGATGCTGTGCATGGTCGGGGCCGAGGGCAACGAGGTCGAGACCTTCACCAAAACGGCGGAAGAAACGATCCGCTACATGCATTCGGACGAAACGTTCCGCAAGCAACTGGTGCTGCTGACCACGATGCTCAACGTCATCGAGGTGCTGCGCGCCAATCCCAAGCGCGCCGAGTCGATCGACCTGGACGTGCTGGGCCTGGTGCCGCCGCAAAAGAAATGGCGCGAGGAACTGGCCGAGAAGATCGCCCACAAGGACGACTTCGAGGTGACCGTCGAAAAACTGCGCGCCGTGCTGGCCGACATCAAACCGACCAACCTGTACATCCAGGAGTTGGCCGAGGGCTGCCACAAGCAGTTGCAGGATCTGGCCCGGATCAGCGCCACCGGGCAAGAGCCCAGCCTATGGCACCGCCAGAGAGTCTCGCCCGCCCGGAAGCCCCCAAACCGCCACCCG
>CALBTQ010000338.1 GCA_937967875.1 uncultured Pseudomonadota bacterium | reverse complement strand
ACCACCGAGATCTACACTCTTTCCCTACACGACGCTCTTCCGATCTATTGTGGGGTATTTTGCGGTATGGGTCAATACGAAAGGCCGCCCCTAAGGACGGCCTTTTTGTGGTGCGTGAAAGAGGTTATTACTTCTTCGCCGGGCCCATTTCCCCCGCGTCGCTGGAGGTGGCCGGCGTGCAGGCCAGCACCGGCTTGCCGATCACGGCCAGATAGGTCAGATAACCGCCGCTGATGTTGTAGGACGTGAAGCCTTTCTGATCGAGGATGCGGCAGGCGACGTAGCCGCGCAGGCCGACCTTGCAGTAAACGTTGATCGGCTTGTCCTTGGGCAGTTCGTCCAAGCGGTTGCGCAGTTCCGGTAGCGGAATGTGCACCGCGCCGGGCATCAGGTCGGTTTCGGCGACCTCGTCGTCGTTGCGCACGTCCAGCACGAACTTTCCGTGTTTCGGATCGGCGAACTCGCGCGCCTGGACCATTTTCACGTCGCCGCGAATGATGTTGGCGGCGATGAATCCGGCGTAGTTGATCGGGTCCTTCGCCGAGCCGTAGGGCGGCGCGTAGGACAATTCCAGTTCCTCCAGATCGAACACGGTCAGCCCGGCGCGAATGGCCACGGCCATGATGTCGATGCGTTTGTCCACGCCGTCCACGCCCACCGCCTGCGCGCCGAAGATTCGGCCGTCGTCGGGATCGAACAACAACTTGAAGTGGATCGGGCAGGCGTCGGGGTAATAGCCCGCGTGGGACATCGGGTGCAGGTGCACCGCCTCGTATTTCCAGCCCAGCTTTTTCATGGTCTTTTCGTTGACGCCGGTCATGCCGATGGTCAGATCGAAGACCTTGCAGATCGCCGTGGCCTGCGTTTTCTTGTATTCGCTGGGTCGACCGAAAATATTGTCAGCGGCGATGCGGCCCTGGCGATTGGCCGGACCGGCCAGCGGAATCAGCGCCCGGCGACCGGTGACGAACTCGGTCACTTCCACGGCGTCGCCCATCGCGTAGATGTCCGGATCGCTGGTGCGCATGTGCGTATCGACTTCGATGCCGCCCAGTTGGCCGATGGCCAGACCGGCTTCGCGCGCCAGTTTGACTTCCGGCTTGACGCCGATGGCGAGGATGATCATTTCGGCCGGCAGATGTTCGCCGCTGGACAATTCCACGTCCAGCGCGCCGTCGACGGCGGCAAAGGCTTTCACCGTTTTGCCCAGTTCCAGGGCGATGCCCTTGTCGCGCATGTGCTTGTGCACGACGGCGGCCAGTTCGGGACAGCAAGGGCCCATGACCTGGTCCATCATTTCCACTAGCGTGACCCACACGCCGCGCTCGCGCAGCGCTTCGCACATTTCCAGGCCGATGTACCCGCCGCCGACGATCACCGCGCGCTGCGGCTTGTTGTGGTCGACGATGTTCTTGATCGCGTCCATGTCCGTGACGTTGCGCAACGTGTACAGACCCGGCAGATCGATGCCCGGCAACGGCGGCTTCACCGGTTCGGCGCCGGGGCTGAGCACCAGGGCGTCGTACGGATAATTCGCCGTTTCGCCGGTCAGCAGATTTTTCGCTGTCACGCGTTTGTTGGCGCGATCGATCGCGGTTACCTCGTGTTGAATCTTGACGTCGACGTTGAAGCGGCCGGCGAAGGATTCGGGCGTCATCACCAGCAGCGATTCGCGCTCGGGGATGATTTCGCCGATGTGATAGGGCAGGCCGCAGTTGGCGAAGGAAATGTGTTGACCGCGTTCGAACATGACGATGTTCGCTTCTTCCGATAGCCGCCGGGCGCGGGCCGCCGCCGAGGCGCCGCCGGCGACGCCGCCGACGACCACGATGTTTTTCTTTTGAGACATGCTGTTTTCTCCACTTTCTTTTTTTGGTTCACCAAACAAATCGGCCGAATAAGCCGCTGTGTATATATAAGTATAGCTACATGTATATATCATCGGATGAAATTTGAAAAGAGGGTAGTGAATTAATTCTCAATAATTATTTATCGCGGGCGCAACGAAAGCCGGCGGTGCGGTTGCGCTCGGTCGGCGACGAATAATTGCGGAATGAGGCACGCAGGTAAAAGGCTGCGTTGTTGAACGCGCCGCCGCGCAGCACGCGACTGAGGCCCGCGGCGGGGCCGGCCGGGTCGACGGTGGGGCCTTCCTGATAATACAGTTCGCCGTACCAGTCGCTGACCCATTCCCACACGTTGCCGGACATGTCGTACAGGTCGAAATCGTTTTTTTCCATTTCTCCGACCGGATGCGTTTGTCTGTCGGCATTGATTTCATACCAGGCGATGGTGCGCAGGCAGCCGGGACCGTCGCCGCAGATGAATCGCGTGGCGCTGCCGGCGCGCGCGGCGTATTCCCACTCGGCTTCGGTGGGCAGGCGGCCGCCGACGGCTTCGCAATACGTCTGCGCTTGCGCATGATCGACCGTCTCGACCGGGCAATCGTCGCACCCGGCGAAAGTGCTGGGATTTTCGCCGGTCACCGCGGCGTATTGCGCCTGGGTGATCGGCGTGGCGGTGAGGGCGAAGGCGCCGACGGTCACCGAGCGGGCGGGGAATTCGTCGGGCTGGCAGGAGGCGTCCATGTTGGCGCAGCCCATGGCGAACGATCCGCCGGGCAGGTCGATCCAGGTCAAATCGGCGAGATCGTCGTCGTCGCCTTGGTCATCGTCGTCATCATCGTCTTCGACGGAATCGTCGTTGTCGTCATATTCGTCGTCATCGTCGCCGGAGCAGGCGGGGACGAGCGACGCGAGCAGCAAAGCGAAGCAAAGCAACCAGGCGAAGAGGCGCGGAAAACGAGTCATCGATTTTTCTCCGGCAAATAAACGCACCGATCCTACGGATCGATGCGCCAAAGGTCAAACTCGCAAAAATCAGTCGTTCACGTAAATCGGATTGGCGTAAATCAGCGGATATTCGTGAATGAACCAATCGGCGTTGTTGCCCAGCACCGGCTCCAGATGGCGGGGCACGATGGACACTTCCACGCGATAGGCGCCGGCCTGATCGACTATGTAGGTCAGATCCTGGTCGGTTTCCTCGGCCACGACCGTACCGCCCTCGGCCCCGGCGCGTATCAGCCGGATGGTCATTTCCGGCGCGCCCCAGGTCGGGTCGATCCGGTACAAGGCGGGCAGCGCAACGTGGATCACCGGCGAGGCGGCCAGCGCGACTTCATCGCCCATTTCGTAAACGGTCTTGTCGGTTTCGGCAAAGAAATCGAAGCCGATCGGTTCGCCGAACACCTGAAACGCGCCGTACATGCGCCCGCCGGCGATCGCCGCTTCGATGTCGGGCAGATCGTAATCGTCCGCCAGAACGTAATTGGCGAACCAGCGCATCATCCGCCGGTAGCTGTCGGCCCGGTCGCCGTCCCACAGCGGGAAGGGCAGCGCGTTGCGGTGCGCGTCGGTGGCAATCAAGCCGATCATTCGGCGATCGGCCAGCAGGCGATCCCAGTTTTCCAGGGATGGCGCGTTTTCCGCCAGGAAGGTCAGTAGAATCAGATCCGAATGACCAGACTCGCCGGCCGGCAGCAGGAAGTTGAGCAACGGCCATACGAAGCCCAGGTAGGGCAGCCCCAGATAGTCGCGGCGAATGCTGGGGTCGATGTTCGCGTGCAGGTTGTACACCTCGATGCCCTCGATCGACAGCGCCGCCAGTTCCTCGTAGGTCCACTGTTCGGCGTGATTGACGAATACCGTCGCGCCCAGCGCACGCATCGTCTGCACGGCGGCCTCGTCCCGCGCGCCCAGCAGCGCCATGCGTTCTTCGGGCGTGCCGTCGGGCATGCGGTCGAGCGAAATGGGCATCAGATCGTTTTCGTTGCCGGCGGTCAGATAAACCGTGTTGCCGTCTTCACAGGTGATGATATTGGCGATCGGATCCTCTTCTTCGTTGAGAATCAACTCGTCGCCTTCGTCCTCCTGATACAGCAGCACGTCGGGAAATTCGTAGTAGGAGAAAGGATCGTCGTGATCGGTGAGCATGATGTACTGCTGATTGGTGCTGCAAATCGCGGCGCGCAATTGGTTGTAGCAGCGCCAGTTGGGCTCGTCGTTGATGAACGGATGATTGTCGCAGGCGTCGTGCGAGTACACCGAGTGCAGGTGGATGATGCCGCGCAGGACCTGCCGGTTGCGGATCGGGGGATATTCGCCGATCGGCACGACGTCGCTGGGCTTCCAGTATTCGTCGGGTTCGGTGTCGTCGTCGCCGGTGTCGTCGTCGATCGTGTCGTCGTCGATCGCATCGTCGTCGATCGTATCGTCGTCGATCGTATCGTTGTCGTCATCGACGTCGTCGTCGCCGGTATCGTCATCGGTGTCGTCGTCGGCGACATCGTCGTTGTTGTCGTCA
>CALBTQ010000337.1 GCA_937967875.1 uncultured Pseudomonadota bacterium | reverse complement strand
CGACGATGCGACGGACGATGACGCCGTTGATGACGACACACTCGACGACGACGATACCGTCGACGACGACACACTCGACGACGACGACACCCTCGACGACGACACGCTCGACGACGATACCGTCGACGACGACACCGTCGACGACGACACTGCCGACGACGATGACGTGCCTTTTCCCGAACTGGCGCCCGAAAAATGCGAAATGGCCGAGCCGCCCGACTACAACGGCTTCGATCCCGACTACGATTTGGTCGACAGCGGCCGGCCGGTGCAGGATAAAAATTTCTACCTGCTGACCTTGTACGGGCACGTCCCGGCGATCGCCGCCGCGCTGGCCGACGATCCCGCCATTGCCGCCGTTTCGACGGCGCGCGACGACGCCATGCGCACGGCCGCCGCCACCTGCGGCGCGGACCCCGATTGCTACGCCGCCGCCGTGCTCTGGTCCACCGAGCAGGCCGAGGCGATGGCCGCCGAACTGGTGCGCGTTTTCGTCGACGCCACGGACGACCTGCTGGTCGACGCGCATCTGCGTCCGTCGGGCCTGTTCCAGTTCCATGCGGATGAAACCGACGTGGAGATGCTCACCCAGGCGTGGCTGGAGACGATCGAGTGGGCCAACGGCGTGTTCAACGGCTACGCCCGCGCGCTGGATGCGACGGCGCTCGATACGCTGATCAACGAGCTGTGCGACGATCATCCGGCCGCGTTCGCCTTCTTCGAGCCGCTGCTGGAAATCGGCTACGCCGCCATGATGGCCCTGGGCCGCGACGAGGCCGGGCGCTACGAACCGATTCTCGAGGGCGAAAATCAGGCCGCCGCCGCGCACATTCCGGAGATCGATTGGGACGACTACCGCTTCCCGGCGATGCTGGTGCCGGGGCAGGGGCCGGAGTTGGATTGGGTCGAACTTTCGCCGCTGGGACAATGGCGCTGCGATCTGGCCGCCGAACGCTACCTTGCGGGCCTGACGCCGCTGATCGTTTTCTCCGGCGGGCACGTGCACCCGGACCAGACGCCGTTCTGCGAAGCCCTGCAAATGAAACGCTATGTGATGGACACCTACGGCATTCCCGAAGAGGCAATCCTGGTCGATCCCTACGCGCGCCACACGACGACCAACCTGCGCAACTTCGCCCGCATCATCCTGCGCTACGGTATTCCCGCCGATCGGCCGGTGCTGATCAACACCGATTTTACCCAGGCGTTTTACATCACCTATATGCTCGACCAACGCTGCCTCGACGAGTTGGGCTACCTGCCTTATCGCGTCGTCAAACGGCTGTCGTCGAGCAATTCGTGCTACCTGCCCAACCCGGTTTCGCTGTACGCCGCTGCGAGCGATCCGCTGGATCCGTAAGGCGTTCGAACGATCAGACAACCTCGATTTTCTTGAGGCGGGCGATATAGTCGGCCGGCAAATTCCAATGCACCGCGCCGTCGAGAATGGTTTTAACATAGTCGGTATTCGGCAACGGCGGATTTTCCTCGCGCTCGGCGAAGTAGACCTGCACTTCCAGCGGCCGGTCGTCGCGTCCGTTTTCGTAAACGGTGCGCAGTTCGCGTCGATAGGCGTTTTTCTCCCGCCCGGGCACAAAGCCCTCGCAGCGATCCAACGCCGCCTGGTCCATTTCATCCAGTTCGTAAACGACGCCCCAGACCGCTTCGCTTTGCGCCGGCAACGCATCGGCCACGCCGCACCCCCGGCGCTGGGAGTATCGCGTGAAGGCCAGGCGATGATCCGGCAGCAGGGCGACGCACACCTGCCGCGCCGAAGAGCAACGCTGGCGCATCTGTTCCCAACTCATGTTCGAACCATAGGCGAAGTAGAGCACGTTTCGTCTCCTCGGCATTAAAACGAAGCGGGGACGGAGCCGAATCCGTCCCCGCGATGATAGATCGGAAGAGCGTCGTGTAGGGAAAGAGTGTAGATCTCGGTG
>CALBTQ010000336.1 GCA_937967875.1 uncultured Pseudomonadota bacterium | reverse complement strand
CCGACGACGACACCGGCGGCGACGATGACGACACCACTCCGGCGGCCGACGACGATGTGACCGACGACGACACGGCGCATGATGACGACGCCGTCGACGACGACATCACCGATCCGGAACTGCCGCATGATGATGACGAAGACGATTCGATGTTGCCCAACGGCGACGACGACGACGATGACGATGACGACGATGATGCGGAAGATGGTGACTCGGGCGGCTGCGCCTGCTAACTGAATCTACCCGGCACTGTATTCCACAGTGCTTTCTTGCCCCGAACGGTTCGCCGTGAGCACCTCGATCACGGCGAACCCCTCTCCGTTAAAAACGATGCGACCGCGCTGATCGAGAAAACTGCGCCATAACTCGGTCTGCGCGTCGCTCAATTCGTGTTCGATAAAATGTTGATTGACCAGCAGGTGCGTGAAGCCGTCGACCAACAGACTGCGCGCGAGGTACTCGGCCGAGTCGCTGTTATCCAGGTAGTTGAGAAACACCCGCTCGTCCATAAAGCTTTCCGCAAAAAACGCCCGGTCGAAGTAGTAGCCGAAATTGCCGGTCTTCACACACAACACCCTCGCCTCGGGGTGTGTTTGCTCGTTGATGAAACGGATGGCGTCGTAACCGGGAACGTGCTCGGCGAGGAATTCCTCTTCGGTTTGCAGCCCGAACACCGGTCGATACGCCCCCAGGCGGAGCGTCTCGTTCACCAGGACATAAGCGTTGTAGGCCAGTCCGAGAATCAACAGCGCGATCATCGCCGGGCGAGCGATCGAGCGCAGGTGCTCGGCGACGACCAGGCGGTGGATGGTCACGGCGGCCACGACGATCACCAGCAAATGCGGCGCCAGATAGAAGCGCATCTGATGGGTGTGAAAAGCGAAAAAAGCCAAGGCCAGCACGGTCACGGCGCCCAGGCCGGGCAGTAATTGCAGCTTGTGGCGTTGCCGCCACCAGACCGGGCTCGCCGCCGCCGCAATCAAAAACAGCAAGACGAACGGACCGAGCACGCCATCAAAATTCGGACTGTCGAAACGGCCGGAGAAAGCCAGGCGCAACGGCAACAGGAGCATGTCCGACCACGTGTGCCCGGCGCCGAAGCTGTCGAGGGTGCGCCCGAACAGCACGGCCATCTCGCCGTTCCACTCGACGCCGCCGAACCATTGGTACGCGTAAGGAAAAACGGGATTGCCCAGCACCAGCCAGTTGCTGATCAACCAGAAGACGGCCGGCGCGGTCATCAAGCAGCAGAGAATGACCGCCGAGATCGCTTCACGCACATTGATCCGGCGTACGCGGAGAATCAGCAGGAACAGCAACAGCAGCAGAAAGATCCCGCCGGAGTATTTCAGCGCCAGCAGCCAGCCACCCAACAGGCCGATCAGCAATGCGGGCGTGCGTTCGTCGTCGGGCTCGATGACGGCCAGGGCGGTCAACGCGGCAACCAGCGCGAGGTTCATCGCCGGTTCGACGTACCCGCCGCCGGCAAACACCACCGCCGCGGGCAAGGCGGCGAAACCTAGCCCGCCGACGAAAGCGGTGAAGCGGTCGAAGCGCCAGGCCAGCAGCGAATACAGTCCGACCGTCGCGGCAAGTTGTTGCACGACCGGCAGCATCTGTGCGGCGCGATCCCCGGCGCGATCGAGCATCAGAACGCTCAGCACCTCCTGCCCTTTGGGAAACGCGGCGTAGAAATAGCCGCCGAAATAAGCGATGCGCTGCGCCTGCAGATACAGCTTGGGCAGCGCCAGATGCATCGTCAGCGCCTCGCGCATCACCGGCGGCGCCAGCGCCGCCACGATCGCCGGCAGGTAAAACAGACCGAGCACCGCCAGAAACGCACCGTCGCCGGCAACGATCGTCGGCCACAGGCGTTTTTGGGCGATTTCGCGATAGCCGTGCACCAGCATCGCCGCCGCACCGATCAGCAACAGCGCGCTCATCCACAGTTTATCGAGCAGACCCAGCCAGCCCAGAAAGAGCGTCAGATAGGAATACAGGGCGCAACCCAGGGCGAAGGCGGTGACGTGACGCAGGGCCGGCGTCGGGAAATCGTCGAGCCAACGGCGAAAGAGCACGCCTCCGAGCCCCCAGCACAGCAGGGCGAAGATGACGGCGAACAACGCTTGCGGCAGGTGAATCATTGTATCGATTTATACCGGAAATCCGCTTTGCCTTCTATGCAGAATCGATCAATTAAGTTAAGAAGATTGGTACCGTTGAAAATGCGTCGCGCGGTTTGATGTGCTTCATCGGCGCGGCATGGAGGTTTCATGAAAGTCGGATCGTCTCGCCTTTGGCTGTTGTTGCTGTGCGCCGCGTTGCTGCTGTCCGTCGGTTGTCAGGCCGACGACGATGATGATGACGACAACGACGACAATACCGCGCCCGCCGACGACGACGATGATGACGATGCGCCCGGCGCGCAGGAAGCGCCGGTAGCGTTGGTGCTGCCCACCGATGCAGAGGACTCGCTGCGCCTCGCGGCCGCCGACGCCCAAGCGTTGCTGACCGAAGCGTTCGGCCGCCACGTCTCTTCGATGACGACGCTGCCGACCACCGCGGGCGTCACGCCGATCGTCATGCTGGCCGACACGTCCCTGCCCGCCGAGTCGTTCCGCCTGCAAACGCGCGAATACGAAGGCGCAGCGGCAATCGTGATCGAGGGCGCGGATGAGCGCGGCCGGCAGTACGGCCTTTATCATCTGCTGGAAACGCTGGGCTTCGGCTTTTATCACCCGGAACAGATTTTCATTCCGAAATTGATCGCGGCGGATGTGCCGACCGATTTGAATGTCGTCGAGACGCCCGACTGGGGGCGGCGCGGCTTTCACATCCACACGATGCACCCGATCGAGGCCACCGAATACCTGATGCGCGACAGTGAGGAATACCTCGAGTACGCGAAGCACCTGATCGACTGGCTGGTGCGCAACAAGCAGAACTATTTCCAATTCGAGTTGCTGCGCACGGTCGATTACGAAGCCACCCTCGCCCACTTCAACGCGATCATCGAGTACGCACACCGGCGCAAGGTCGACGCCGGGCTGGTGGTTACCTGGGTTTTCCAACAACAGAAAGCCTGGAAGATCGTCCCCAACACGCGCGGCGAATACAAAGAGGAAATGCAGGCGAACATCGATCGACTGATGCAGGCGCCCTGGGATCACCTCAACCTCGAAATGGGCAGCAGCGAGTTCACCGAGGTCAAAGACACCATCCAGGTCGCCTGGATGAACAATACGGTCGAATATCTGCGCGAAAAATATCCGAACACGGAAGCGTCGGTGAAGGTGCATTGCTCCAGTGGACAGGTCGCCGAGAATTACAACGACATCAACTTCAACTACCTGGCGCAGGAGGCCGACGCGGACCTGGGCGTCTACCCGCACACGGTGATGTATTACGATCTGCAAGGCCCGGCGCCGGCTTACGACAACGAGGATTTCAGCGAACTCTACGAGTGGATGCTCTCGATTCTGGGCACGCGCAAAATGTACTACTACCCGGAAACGGCGTACTGGTGCTCGTTCGACATCGACGTCCCGCTGTTTTTGCCGGTCTACCTGTTCAACCGCTGGAAGGACATCGTGCTGCTGGCCGACAAGGGGCTGGACGGCCACGTGACCTTCACCTCCGGGCACGAGTGGAACTACTGGCTCAACGACTGGGTCGTGGCGCGCTCGACGTGGGATTCGACGCTGGACTGGCAGGACATGATCGCCGACTACGCAAACATCTTCGGCGACGCGGCCCCGACGATTGAGGCGGTGCTGCGCGAGCTGACGCTGCATCAGGAAGATATGCTCATCGGCTTCAACCTCGCCTCGTACCTGGCCGGCCAGGACACCTGGGACGAACTGGGGTATCTGTTCGGCACCACGACGCACCCCGAGCCGATGACCTTCGCCAAGCTGTATGAACAGCCCGGATGGATCGTGCGCGAGTTCGAGGAATCGACCGTCGCCGCGCTGGAGCTGATGGCCGACGTGTACGCCGATTTTTACGCGCAGGTCGAGGCGGCGCGGCCGCAGGTTCCCTACGCCGCGTCGCCCTGGTACGAGGAACTGGTCGATTCCTTCCACGTCAACGCGGTGCGCGCGGCGCATGTGTATGAGTTGTACGCGGGCGTGTGCGCGCGGCGGCTGCAGGAAACCGGCGACGATCCGGACGGCGAAGAGGCCGCACAGGAGCACTTCACACTGGCAAAAGAAATCACCGAAGAGTACCTGGGCGTGATGCGGCAACGCGAGGCGAACTACCGTTATCCGCTGTTTTTATCCAGCGGCTGGCGACGCAGCCTGACCTCGTACGACTTCCGCTACCTGTGGCAGGCGTCGACGGGCTACTGGTATCACCGCGAGGAAAAACAGGCGATCGAAAAGAAGCTCAGCCCGCTGCTGGACAACGTGATCGATCCGATCTGGTTCATGTTCTAGCGAAGAGGATCATTCCGGTTTGGGCTGCACGGCGACGGCCAACCCGTGCAGGGTGTCGAGCGGATCGGACTGCGCGAAGATCATGCGGTAGTTTTGCGCATCGAGCCGCACCACGCTGGGCGCGTACTCGCTGTAGATCATGTAGTCGGTCAGCCCGGGCAAGGACAGCGGGAATTTCTCGCCGAGGATCGGGTTGATCGCATCGTCCGCTTTTTCCCAATCCATGCCGTCGAAGCTGCCCGCGTAGCCGATGCTCACGTCGCTGAACACCGGATCGCCCGGGCGATTGCCGGTGTAGTAGAGGCGGTAGACGTCGCGGTCGACCGGATGATCGACGCGGAAGAACGGGCTGGCGACCCAGCCGTACACTTCGTTGTCGGGATCGTAGCCTTCCCACGGCTGCGAAGCGGTGAGCATCGGGCGCACGGCGGGCGAATCGTCGAGACCGTTGCGGCCTTGATTGTCTTGCTTGATCCAGACCAAGCCGTCGTCGCTGTGCGCATAGCCGATCGCCCGGCCCGCGTGTTGCGCCAGTTCCGGCCCGCCGGCGTCGCCGCCGGAATAGAACATCTTGTATTGTCCGCCCTTCACCAAGATCGCCGGCGCGGCGACCAGGCCTTCTTCCCAATCCTGATCCGGTTGAAGGATCGGATTGCCGTCATGCTTGACCCAGATGAGACCGTCTTCGCTGCCTGCATAGCCGATACCCGCGCCGTAACCGCCGGTGTACCACATCATGAAGCGGCCGCCGCGATAGACGACGCCGGGCGCGCCCACGGCGTCGCCTTCCCATTCCTGCGAGGGTTCGAGCACCGGTAGATCGTCGTTGAGAATTTCCCAGGTAAAGCCGTCGTCGCTGACAGCCGCGTGAATCGTGCTGCCGACGATCCGTTTGTCGCCGTCGACGAATTGGTACTCGATCACTTCGTAAAAAAGGTAATGCAGATCGCCGACGAGCAGGTAGCTGGGCTCGACGAGCCGGTGCAGATCGTCGCCGAACAGCACGTAAGGCTGCACGAGTTCGGTGTCGGGGTCCATGTCGATCTTGTACCAAGTGGCGACGCCGGAAACGGGCACGCCGGTCAGCGAGCCGAACAGGTCGACGTTCTGGCCGCAACCGCAGGCCAGCAGCGCGAACACGGCGGCGATGGCGAAGCGGCGAATGCTCATCCTCAGAACCCCAACGTCAAAGAGGCGCCGATATTGTACCAGCTTTGCTCGAATTCAATGTCGCCGATCGTGCTGGTGGCGAACTCTTTGTGATACGTGCGCGGTTGGCTGTAATGATATTGGAAAAAGCCGTCGACCGCCAGCTTGTCGGGCAAGTGTTTCCATAGGCGGAAAGCCTTGCCGCCCAGACCGGCGGACATGACGTGCGTGTCGGCGTCCAGGTAGTTGTTGATGTACTTCTGCTCGGGCACCGGCGTCGGACGGAACCGATAGCCGCCGCGCACCGCCGCTTCCCACGCATCGTTTTTGATCGGCAGGTACTCGACGCCGACCGAGGGCGTCCAGGTGTCGTCGAAGCCCGGATCGTCGGGCGGCGGCGCCGGCTGGGTCGGGAAAACGTCGGCCAGACCGCCGCTGACGTACACAACGCCGTAAGGCGCGTCGCTGCTCATTTCCGACCATTCAGCGTAGGTGAGGTTCATGCTGATCACCCACTGCTCGGTGGGCAGGAACGCCACACCCAGTTCGTAAGCGCGCGGCGAGAAGTGGCAGTTGGTTTCGGCGATGATGTCCATTTGCGTCTTGCGGATCAGGTCGACCTCGCTGCCGTCGAAGACCTCGATCGGCGGCACGGTGAGAATGTTGGGCAGCGAAAGGGTCATTTCGACCTTGTCGCGGAACATGAAGCCGGCCTGCAGCCAGGGCAGCGGCTTGGTCCACACGCCGGCCAGCGCGGCATAGTTGGGTTTGAGCTTGCTGACTTCACTGCCTTCGCTGGGCTCTTTTTCCTTGATGGTAAATTCGACGCTGCCGTATTCGGTGGCCAGCACGTTCACGCCGCCGCCCACCGACAGCCAGTCGAACACCTCGACGCCCACGCCGCCCATGACGGTAAACACGTGATTGGCGTTGTGCGTGAACGGATTGTGCGGCTGCTCGATCGGCAGCACGAGGAAACGCATCGCATGATCGTCCGGGATGAACAGGTTCAGGCCCAGCGCGACCTGATGATCGAAAATCTTGGTGGCGATGATCGCCCCGGCGTTGGAGCCGCGATGCTGGTCGATGTCCTGCGAAACGCCGTTGATCAGCAGTTCCGGCTGCGCGTAGCTGTACATGATCTCGGCCTGCAGTCGATGCACCTGGGTGATCGCGCCGATGTTGTAGTACACGCCGGCGGCGTCGTTGCCCAGCGCCGTGTACGCGCCGCCGAGCGCGATGGCCCGCGCGCCGGTGCCGAAGATGTCGAAGGATCCCGCCCACGCCTGCCCGGCGAGCAGTAATACCAGCAAAATGGGCAACAACCTACGCATCGCTTTACTCGTAATCGAATTGCGTGCTCAACGACAGTCCAAACGAATACAACCATCCCTCCATGCCGATTTTCGGATAGCCGGGATTGGACGGATCGACGTCGTCGTTTTTGTAAAACACGCGCCGGGTCAAATATTGCACCTGCGCGACCGTGTCGATTTTGATGGGCGCGTTGAAACGAAAATCGCCCACGCCCTTCCAGGTCAGGCCGTAGGACAGCGCGCCGACGTGGCGGTCGCTGTCGAGTTGGTTCGTGTAACCGGTCTGCGGCGGCACCGGCGACGGATCGATCTGATAACCGCCGCGCAGGAACATATCGACATCGTCGTGGCGGAACACGTCGAACTCCGCGCCGGCCTTGCCGGTGACGGTATCGTGGAACTTCGGCGGATGCGCCACCGAATCGGTAAACTCGATGGGGATGATCGGAATGGACACGTCGTTTTTGATGATCAGATGCGGGTCCGGAAATTCCGACCATTCGTTGAACGCCACATCGGCCTCGACGCGCCAGCGGCCACCATCGTAGGACACCGCGCCGATGTACTGGCGCGGCAGAAACAGGCTCTTGGCGGCGAAGCTGACGATGAAGGGAATATCGCCCAGCGCTGCGCTGATCGGAATCAGGTAGTCGGTGTATTGCTGGTCGCGGTAGACGAAACCGAAGCCCCACCCGCGCATCGAATCCCAATGCTTGCCGGGGCGGAACAGCACACTGGCAATCGGGAAGTAAACCATCACCAGTTCTTCGCCGACCTTGGTCTGCACCGCGCCGCTGGGATCGATGTAGGCGTAAATTTCGCCCTTGGTGTCCACGAACGATTGCACGCCGCCGCCGATGGCCAGACCTTCGGTGATCTTAATGCCCAGGGTGGGAATCATCACCGAGCTGCGGTTGGCGTTGCCCAATAGAATCAGCGTCGGATCGGTCGGCGCATCCACGCCCATGCGGATCAACATGCCCTCGGGCATGAAGCCGGCGAAGCCGAACGCCAGCCGATCTTTGAAGATGCCGTCGCGGAACGGCAGCGGCAAGTTCGCGCCGTAGAGCATGCCGCGCGTCGCGCCAAGGGAAATTTCATCGATGCCGATCGCGTTGATCGACGAGTCGCCGAGGAAATACCCGAAGCCGACCGAAGGCTTGGTCTGGAACGCCGTGCCCGCGGGATTGTAAAACGGCGCGGCCCAATCGTCGGCGATGGCGGTCATCGCGTTGCCCATGCCCATGCCGCGCGGGGAAAATCCATAGGTGTAAAGGATATCGGCGTGCGCCGTGCCGATCGATATTAATAGAACCACGACGAGATCGGAAGAGCACACGTCTGAACTCCAGTCACCGAATACGATCT
>CALBTQ010000335.1 GCA_937967875.1 uncultured Pseudomonadota bacterium | reverse complement strand
CACCGAGATCTACACTCTTTCCCTACACGACGCTCTTCCGATCTGAGGCCGATGTTCTGTTTTTGCGAGTGCCAGAAGAAAGCGGTGGCGTGCTCGCTTTGGATATCCACCACCAGCGACAGGGCGACCGACGGGGGCAGGCGCGTCGGGTCGGCCGATTCGTTGGCGGCGTTGAGTAAAACCTTCCAGAGCATTCCTTTGCGGTCGTATGCGGTTTTGGTCAGGATATACGAGGATTCGGCGTCGATGGTGAAGACCATGCGCGAGTAGGGGTAATCGGGGAACTTGGGCGTGGCTTCGACGATGTAAGTCGGGCGCAGCTCCCATTTCATTTGCGGATTCCAGTGCGGCGCATTTTGCAGGTCGAAGGCGGCGCCCTCGTTGCCCTTGCCGATGGTCACGCCGGCGTGCATCGGCGCGAGCATGGTGGTCTTCTTGACGAGTTTCCAGTTCATCCACTCCGGGCTGCCGGTGTAGCCGCGCACGTCTTCATAGAGAAGATCGGTGTTGTTCCAGGATTCGCCGCGCAGGCCGAAGGTCAAGCGTATCGAACGCCGTTGCGTGGGCAGGTAGAGCCAGCCTTCGGGCTCTTTCGGCTCGAGGTAGCCGAAGTAGAGCGAGGAAAAGCCTTTTTTATCCAGCGGTTGCAGGGCGGAGGTCAATGTGGCGACGATAACGCCTTTGTCGACCAGGCTGGGGATGGCCGGCAGCGGCGGAATGTCGGTGCGGAACTTGGCGCGGTGGATCGTCGACGTGCGCCAGACTTCCGAGCGTTCCACGCCGCGCTTGCCGCTGATCCAATAGACCGCGAAGACGCTTTCGCTGTCGTCGCCGGAGTAGGCGAGGGTGTAGTTCCAGGCGATTTCGCGCCCGTTGGCCGGAGCGGGAAAGGGCATGCCGCCCTGGTAGCCTTCGATTTCGCGCTCCTTGATTGCATCGCCGATTTCCACCAGATGTGCCTGCCCGCGATGAGCGTTAGTGACCGCGATGTAGCCGTCGCTGGGCGCGTAGGGGCGATAATCGGCGGTGGCGATGGACATGCCCGACTTTTTCACCAGCGTAACGGCGGCTTCGGGCACGATTTCGAGGAATTGATCGACGTTGCCGCGGTTGATGACCATGCCCGGCGTGTATCCGGGGACGGACAGGGCCGGGGCGAAGCCGACGTTTCTCCCCCAATCGGCCCGAGTCAGCGGCGGCGCTTCCGCAGGCAGGGCGACGGCGATCAGGGGTAGAATCGCCAGCAAAGCCGACACGAGAAGAACAATTGTTCCAACTTGGATATTCCTCATTATGCTTCCTGTGAAAAGTATGTTTCCGACCCGAAAAACCCTTGTGAGAATCATGACTAAACAACGTTCTGAAAAGTTCATATTCCGAATATTTTAATTGTCTTATCTATAAAAATGCTTCGCTTGCTCCCAATTTATCCATAAAAGAACATAACATTACGAAATAAGGCGAGTTTAGCATTAAAGGCTAACTAATTAAAGTACAATTTAAATTATCTGCGATTGGATTATGAATGCTTGACATTTACCGGTGTCGATTCTAATCTGAATCTGCTTGTAGGAGTAGTTCACAATTCGAATATTTTCGATAACTTTACAGGAGGCGGAGATGCGAAAGTATGTCTTCTTGGCCCTGCTGATGGCCCTTAGTGTGGCCTTGGGTCTGGTCATCATGATCGGGTGCGGGGACGATGACGACGACGATAACGACGATAGCGGCGACGACGACGACGACGGCGGCGCGGATTCGTTAAGAGCTCATGTGGTCGATTTCCAAAACCAGAATCTGGCTTTGCAGGGCGTGTTGGTCGAAGCGCTGGACAACGTCACCGGCGAACCTTTCGATCCGGCCATTCAGGTCACCTCGCCCGACGACGGTTGGGTGACGCTGTCCGGCTTCCCTGAGGGTGTAACGCAGGTGGCGATTCGCTGCTCGCGCGACGATTACATGGATACGGTTCAGTACAACTTCGATGTCGGCGCGACCGAAGAGGAGTTCCTGGTCGTGGCGCACGACACGCGCGACATCGTGGTCGGCACGTTGGGCGTAACCCTGGACACCACCAAGGCCCTGGGCGCCGGCGGCGTGTACTGGGGCAATCCGCTGGATGAAAATCCGGTCGGGTGCGCCGAAGTCACCGCCGACCCGCCGGTCGACGAGGTGTTCTATTTCAACCTGAGCCTGCTGCCCACGCGCGACCGGGAGATCACCACGCCCGGTTCGCCGGCCAACGGCCAGGGGATCAACCCTGAAAACGGTTATTTTGTTGCGTTGAACATGGATTTGGGCGAGGCGACGTTCACCGCCACTTCCGGCGACGCGTCCGAGTCGGTCACCTGCCCGCGGCTTTTCGCCAATACGGTGGTGATCACGAACATCTATTTCCCGTTCGACGATTACGACGATAATCCGCAATTGAGCTGGTGCACCGAATAAATGAACAAGGATCGGCGCGAATTTGCAGGAAATTCGCGCCGGTCGTCAAAAACAATGAATGCAGGGAGGGAACATGTCGAAGATCAATAAATTCTGGCTGCTGTTGCTGTTGATGGCCGCATTGGCGATGACCATCGGCATCAACATGGCGTGCGACGACGATGACGACGACGACAACGACGACAACGACGAAGGCGATGATGACGATACGGGCGACGACGACACAAGCGACGACGACGTGCTCGACGACGATGACGACGATAACGATACGGGCGACGACGACGTGATCGAACCCGGTAAACTCGGCGGCACGACCAAGGACAACAAGAGCCTCGCGCTGCTCAAGGGCGCGGAAGTCAACCTGGTCGACGACGAATCCGGCGATCTGCTGGGGGTTTCGGGCTTCTCGGATCCGGAGACCGCCTACATCATTCTGGATGTGCCGACCGCTTACGAGTTGGCGACCATCGGCGTGAAAGTAGCCTTCGAAGGGTACATGGACACCTACCAGTACCACTTCAACATCGGGGTGACCAACGAGGACTTCTACGGCATCAACGAGGACATCGTGGAGGCGATGGCGCTGCTGCTGCCGGGCGTTTCGATCGACGACACCAAGGGCCACGCTGCGGGCGCGGTCTATTGGGGCGATCCGACCGACGAAGAGCCGATCGGCTGCGCGATGATCACGATGGATCCGGCGCAGGAAGAAATCCACTACATGAACAACCTGGGGATTCCGTTCGGCGGGCGCGATGACGAAGGCACCAATCCGCTCGACGGCAAGTTCGTGGCGCTCAACGTCGATCCGGGCGGGCCGTATACGATCACGGCCACCGTGGACGACGATGAAGTCTCGGTCACGTTGCCCAAGGTGGTGGCCAACAGCGTGAACATCGCGAGCATCTATTTCAACAAGACCGACTTCCCGGAAAAACCCGGGTGCGACGCCGAATGATCGGCCGACCGAACCATCTCACCTGAAGAACGCGACGGGGGCGAGCCTTGTCTCGCTCCCGTCATTATCAGCTTGGTTCCGACAAGGCTGTAAGGAGCACCAAATGGCAGGTAGACGGTTTATCTTTATCGCGGCGCTTTGCGTGTTGTTGCTCAGCGGGGGACTCGTTTGGGCGCAAGATGAGGAAGAGGCCAGTCCGTTTACGTTAAACGGTTTTCTGCAGATGCAGGGCGGCATCTTCACTTCGTTTTACGAGAACAAGCACGACGACGAAGGATTTCCCAAGGAGCACGGCGGTCATTGGGGACAGCCGTCGATGTTCCGCAACACATTGCAGTTGGAAGCCACCTGGACGCCGATCGGTCAGGTGACGCTTTATACCTTGTTCCGCGGCGTACGTTCGTCGAGCCTGCTGGCCGACAATTTCGCGCAGGTGCCCGATATGTACGCCGACACGAACTTCAATTACGACCCGGCCGATCAGCGCGAAAAACGCAATCGCGTGGCGGACCGGTATTATCAGGAAGCCGATTTCCGCGAGCTGTATCTGGACATCTATCCCACCGATTGGTGGAGCTGGCGCGTCGGTCGCCAACAGGTGGCCTGGGGCGAATCGGCCAACGCGCGGTTGCTGGACGTGATCAACCCGATCGACTCGACCTGGCACCTGGGCGTGTTCGAGGACTACGAAGATCAGCGCGTGCCGTTGTGGACGGCCAAGACGCTGTTCGACATCGCGGCGATCAACGCGAGCATCGAGGCGGTCTTCATTCCGCTGATCGACGATCCGGAAGATACGGTCAACGTGCCGCTGACCTTCGTCGGCGCATGGGGCCTGCCGGTGGCGAGCAAAAACGACTATGTTTCGTCGCTGCGCATCGTCAATAAAAAGTGCCTGTACCCGGACAAGAATCTGGAAAACACGCGCTGGGGCGTGCGGTGGAAGGAATTTTTCGGTCCGTTCACCTACACGTTGGTTTATTACCACGGCCATCAGTTGACGCCGCCGGTGCCCAAGTACGTGGAACAGAACAAGGCGACCAACGAGGAAGGTTACAACGAGGCCGAGGTCTTTCTGGAATTTCCGCGGCAGGACACCTACGGCGCGTCGATGGAGTTGAACACGCCGCGGCCGATCAGCACGGTGATCCGCTTCGAGGGCACGTATCTGCCCGACGCGTTGTATCCGGTCAGCTCGCACCTGCGGCCGGGCAAGGCGCCCGACGGCGGCGACGGCTGGAAGGACTCGCCGGACCGTCTCGGCTGGCAGCGCGCCTTTTTCCACCAGGAAGAGCGCGACACCTACAACTGGGGCGTTTCGCTGTTGCGGGCCAATCAGATCCGCTTCCTCAATCCGACCAGCTCGATCATCGTGCAGGCCCAGGTCATCCAAACGATCATCCCCGGCGGGCCGTACATCGACGAGGAGCTCAACGGCGAGAAAAAGGAAAACAAGAATTTCTACATCGTTGACATTCCCGGCTACGACTCGAGCAAATCGTCCGAGTTCAGCACGTTGTATGCCGGCGGTCTGATGACCAGCTACGCGCACGGCCTGATCAGCCCGAAGTTTGTGGGCATCTACGCCGAGAACAGCAAGTCGTGGCTGGTCAGTTCGTCGTTCGACTTCGCAGATCGGAAGAGCACA
>CALBTQ010000334.1 GCA_937967875.1 uncultured Pseudomonadota bacterium | reverse complement strand
CCACCGAGATCTACACTCTTTCCCTACACGACGCTCTTCCGATCTGCTGCAGGGCGAAACGGCCGTGTGCCGCAACCTCGATTGGGCGCTGTTCGGCGCGGATCGTTTCCTGCTGCCCAAGCGCACGGTCGTCACCGTTTACACGCCGACCGATCCACCGGGGCACACCGTGGCGATGGCTTCGTTCCCCGGTTATTTTGGCTGTCTTTCCTGCATGAACGAACTGGGCCAAACGGCGGTGATCAACATTGCGCACAACGGCATTGCGCTGTGGGACATCGATTTCGCCGAGCGTTACACGCCCATCGGCATTACGCTGCGCGAGGCGCTGCACCGCGACGACTTCAACGGCGACGGCGCGCATAATCTGACCGATGTTATCGAGGCCGTCCTCGACGAAAAACGCAGCGGCGCCACGGTGATCAATCTGGCGATGCCCGCCGCGCAAATGCAGGGCGATCCGGCGGTCGTTCTGGAGATCGACAGCGCCGGGGCGGCCTTGCGCACACCCGCCGACGAATCCGACATTCCTCCGCACGTGCTGATCTCCACCAACGACCTGCGCAAACTACGCAAGGCCATGCCCTGCGATCGTTACGAGACGATGCGCGCGGCGCTGCTGGCACGCAACGGCCTGCTGACGCTCGCGGACATGTGGGAGATCGAAACGCTCGTCGAACAACACACCTGGTTGTCCACCACGGCGCAGACGATTTACTTCCTGCCCGCCGAGCGCGAAATGGGCGTGGCTTTCAGCGACAACGAAGTCTGCTCGCCGCAAAAAGAACCGGCCGTGCTTGCCTGGGACGATCTTGCCGAATTGCCGCCGGGCGTCGATTTGACCGAACCGGACGACGACGATACGCCGAACGACGACGCGGACGATGACGATGACAATAACGATGAGGAATCCGGCGGCTGTTCGTAAAACGCTCGCCTCGCTTCTCCACATAACCGATTTCGCGTCCGGCTGCTGGACATTTTCCGGTGGCTGCCTATATTGGAAAAGATTCACATAAAAACAGTTCGAGGGAGACGCGATGTTTCAGTTGTTTGCCGCCATGCCGATTCCGCTGCTGGGATTGCTGGCCAGTATGGTCGCCGGGCTGGCGACGGCGTTGGGCGCGGTGCCGATCTTGTTCACGCGTAACATCTCACAGCGAACACAGGACGTCATGCTCGGTTTCGGCGCTGGCGTAATGTTGGCGGCGACGTCGTTCTCGCTGATCATCCCGGCCATCGAATTCACCGGCGAAAACTGGGGCGGCGCGCTCACCGTTGCCGCCGGCATGATGCTGGGCGCGTTGTTTCTGTTCGGCAGCGACAAATATTTGCCGCACGAACACTTCATCAAAGGCCCCGAAGGCTCCGATTCGGCCAACATTCGCCGCATCTGGCTGTTCATCATCGCCATCGCCCTGCACAACTTCCCCGAAGGGTTGGCGGTCGGCGTCGGCTTCGGCGGCGGCGATCTGCAAAACGGCGCAACCCTCGCCCTGGGCATCGGGTTGCAGAACATGCCCGAAGGATTGGTCGTCGCCCTGGCGCTGGTCACCGAAAAATATTCGGTGGGCAAAGCCTGGTTCATCGCACTGCTGACTGGTTTGGTCGAGCCGATCGGCGGACTCATCGGCGCGGGCGTAGTGTCTTTCGCGCAGCCGATTCTGCCGTGGGGTCTGGCCTTCGCCGCCGGCGCAATGTTGTTTGTCATCAGCGACGAAATCATTCCCGAGTCGCATCGCAAGGGCTTCGAGAAGGAAGCGACCTTCGGCGTGATGCTCGGTTTCCTGATCATGATGGTGATGGACATCGCACTCGGATAAATGCGCCATGAGCCGCTTTTTCACCACATCATCGTCGCCCCGTCTGGTGGCGCCCGCGTTGCTGATCGCGGTCGGAGCGATTTCCTTTGCCGCGATTTTCTTCCGTCTGGCCGCGCCGACCCATCCACTGGTCGCCGCCGGATTGCGCCTGACGGTGGCGGCGGCGATCCTCAGCCCCTGGACGATCCGTGCGCTGTATGGCCGTCGTTTGCCGGCAAAAACGATCCGCCTGGCGATTGTCGCCGGCTTGCTGTACGGCGTGCATTTCGGCGCGTGGGTGGCGTCGCTGAACCTCACGACGATCGCCGCGTCGGTCACGCTGGTGACGACCAACCCGCTGATACTCGCGGTCATCGGCACGCTGACCGGCCGCGACCGTCCGCACCGACGACTGTGGTTCGCTCTCGCCCTGGCCTTCATCGGTCTGTTGTTGATCGGCGGCGCCGATTGGCGGCTGGGTTCGCGCGCGCTGCTGGGCGACGCGCTGGCGCTGCTGGGCGCGTTGGCCATGTCGGGCTACCTGCTGGTCGGACGCAGCCTGGGTGAGTCGCTGGATGTCTGGTCGTTCTCGGGCATCGCCACGGCGGTCGGGGCTATCGTGCTGCTGGGCGGCGCGGGCGCACTGGGTATTGCGCCGCTGCCCGCTTCGTGGAACGCCTTCGGCTTTTTGGTGCTCGCCGCGATTTTACCGCAGTTGGTCGGCCACACGCTGCTGACCTGGTCGCTACGCCACACGCAACCATCGGTAGTGGCGATGGCCGTGGTCGGCGAGCCGGTCGGCGCCACGTTCCTGGGCTGGCTGCTTTTGGGTGAAAGCGTCACCGGTTTTATCGCCGCGGGTTGTCTTATCACGCTGATCGCCGTGCTGGTCGCGATCGTCCAACAAAAAACGGCCCGGACGATCTGAGCCGTCCGAGCCGTTTTTCACTTCACTGAATAATTACATTTTCGCCGGTGTCAACACCAGCTTGCCGACCGCATTGTCGTCCACCTGATCGAAATCGAGCGTCAGCGGCGCGCCGTCACCGGCTTGGAACAGCGGCAACAGATCGTCGTAATGATCCGACCCCGGGCGGCCCGACTGCCCGCCGGGCAGCGACATGGTCGAAGCGCTCAGATCGTTCAGATCGACCACCACGCGCATCACCGGACCGTCCTCCACCTCGAACTCATACATGTTCGCATGATGATACTGATGCTTGGAAACGGTATTGCCCGCGCCCGTGGTCGGCAGCGGCCCGCGGTTGAGGTACCCGCCCAGTGCGCCCACGCCGCCGAAGGCGTGCTTGAGCACGAAGGGCGCGGCGGTCGACCATTTCCACTCGCTCACCTCCGGGCCGTAATGTTCGGCCAACGCGGCGATGGCGCGCGGATACACGGCGGTCACCACTTCCACCGCCTGTTCTTGCTTTTCGGTCCGCCGATCGTCCCACGCCGGATTGCTCGGATGCGCCAGCACATCGAACAGCAACGGCTCGGTGTTGAAATAGTGCATGACGAATTTCAGCGTCGGCCGACTGAACTCATCCTGCACCGCTTCACGGAACACGTAGGAATTGAGCGTCTGGAAAATCGTTGCGGCGGGCTCGTCGGGACGCACCGTGCCGTCCCAGGCGATCAGCGTTTTCGCCGCTTCGGCCAACAACGGATCGTCGCCGTCGGCGAAGGGTTTCAGCGCTTCGGTGTATAGCACCTTGAGTTCGCTCCAGCCCAAGTCGACCGAGTCCAACTGCAACGCCTGCAGTTGATCGACCACCGGCGCGCTGTTACTGCCCGCACCCAACACCTTGTGAATGCGCCCGGAACGATGCGGCACATCGCCTTCCAGCGCGATCGGATAGTTGAACGACTCGGGCGTGATCACCATGTTGTTGGCCGTGCCGACGAAGCCGACGGGCGGATTTTCGAAGTACGGCATATCGGTGCATTGCACCAACCCATCCCACTCGTAATCGTCGGTCCAGCCCGGCACCGGGAACGTGCCCAGGTGCTTGGTGCGCTGGGGTAGATTGACCGAGCCCATATACATCACGTTGCCGTCCGCGTCGGCCAGCGACCAGTGGCCGTCCATCGCGGTGAAATCGCACAGCGCCAGGCGCGCCTCGTTCACGTTTTTGGCCTGATACAACGAGTGGATCGCGTGCAGCGGCCGGCCGACCTCATTCACGCGATGCAGCGCCAGCAGCGGGAAATCGTCGGGAATGCGGTCGATGAAATCGTTGATGATCACTCCGTGGCGCGTTTCGCGCACGGTGCGTTTTTCCGTTTTGAAGGAGCCGTCTTTCTGCCGGATTTTGAATTCCTCTTCGCGCACGACGAACTTTTCCAGTTTGCCGTTGTGCAGATAGTAATCCGGTTTGCCCGGCGCGAGTTTTTCGACATACAGGTCGGTGATGTCGGCCCAATTCG
>CALBTQ010000333.1 GCA_937967875.1 uncultured Pseudomonadota bacterium | reverse complement strand
AAAGATTAGTTCTCTGTCAATATGTCGAAAAAAACATAATCAATTTTTTCAACTAGTTACATGAGATTTGATGAAAATGAATGATTATTCATTCAAAATCATTGGGTTAGCAAAGTGCACATTAAAATAACAGTTCAGGGGGCGAAGGAGTCGCGCCCCGGTCCCAGAATCAAACCCAGGTGTGATAGGCCGTTCATCTGGCGCGCATACAGCCACGTGGCCAGCGTGCAGGCGAGGGGCCAGCCGATCAGGCTTACCATGCCGCCTTCCAGCAGTTCCACTTTCCACAATTGAATGCTGACGGGCATCATCGCCAACACGCCGGGCAGAAAAAAGACCAGTCCCATCACGTAACGGGACATCGGGTAGATGTGCGGATCGTCCCACAGCGAGTGCCCGTCGCGCGTCCAACGCGAGCCGCCGACGCCGGGCGGGACATTTTCCTCTTTGCGTTGCAGGTGGGAGCCCAGGGAAAACAACAGGATCATCGACGCCGGCAAGCCGGTGAACATCAAACCGCCCAAGGCAGCGAAAAAACCGGCGGTATCGGCGTCGGTCAGCCAGGTCAGCCCACCCGCCGTCAGCCAGGGCAGGAGAGTCAGGCGTAAGGCGACAGTCAGGCTTTCCGGAGCGAATTCTTTAAAAAGGATAATTGTGAAAACCCAATAGCCGCCCAAGGCGGGCAGGGCGACGACAATGAACGGCGCCAACATGAATGGGTAATCGCAGTGCAAAAACGTGGCGGCCGACCAGAGAGCCCACGGGCCGGCCAGGAGCATCGCCAGTAAATTCAGCCGGTTAAAAAAAATCACCCAACGACTGGGCGAGTATTTTCGGTGCTCGTTCATTGCCTGACAATATGCGGCATCCCCGGGCCCCTGGCAATGGCAAGCAAGCGGGAAATCGCACTTTTATTGAATGAATCTTCATTCACTACTGACAAAAATCGGGTTGTTCCGTTATCATCCACAAGACCCATCTGAGATTCACAACCGAGTTTTCCCACGCAAATCATGAAGTAACGTTATCACCCGAATAACGATGGAGTAGTGTAAATGAGCGAAAATCAAAAGGTTATGAATCGACTGTTCGTTGTGGTGGGCGCGATCATGATCCAGCTCTGCCTGGGCGCGATTTACGCCTGGTCGGTGTTCACCAAGCCGCTGGTTGCCGCGGGCTGGACCAAAGTGCAGACGCAGGCCGTTTTCGCGGCCGGTTTGGCGTTGTTCGCCATCGTCATGGTTATCGCCGGGCGTTTGATGCCGAAAATCGGTCCGCGCAAGCTGGCCATGGCCGGCGGTATCGTCTTGGGCGCCGGCTATGCCTTGGCCGGTTTGCTCGGCCCGCTCAATTTCTGGGTCACCTTCTTGTTCGTCGGCATCGTCGGCGGCGCGGGCATCGGCCTGGCGTACGTGGTGCCGATCGCCGTGGGCATGCGCTGGTATCCCGATAAAAAAGGCTTGATCACCGGTCTGGCCGTCGCCGGTTTCGGCTTCGGCGCGATGTTGTGGGTCAAGTTAGCCGGCGAATGGGCGCATCTGTTGAACGAAGACGTTCTGGGCTTGTCCGGCACGTTCATCCTTTACGGCGCCATCTTCCTGGTCGCCGTGGTCATCGGCGGCACCTGGATGGTCTTCCCGCCCGACGGTTGGAAGCCCGCCGGTTGGAATCCTCCCGCCGCCACCGGCGCCGGCGCTCCGGCGGCCGGCTCGATCGATTTCGACAGCGGCGAGATGCTGCGTAAACCGCAGTTCTATATGATCCTGCTCACCTTCGCCTTCGGCGCGAGCGCCGGCCTGATGAGCATCGGCCTGATGAAGCTCTTCCCGATGGACGCCCTGATGAAAGCCGGCGTCGAGGAAGCGGCGGCCAGCGCCATTGCCGGCACCGCGATGGCGGTGTTCTTCTCGTTGGCCAACGGCATCGGCCGCATCGTCTGGGGCACCATCAGCGACTACCTGGGCGCGAAAAAGTCCATCATCGTCATGGCCGCCACGCAGGGCGTGTTCGTGATTCTGTTCCAGTGGATGGCGGGCAACGAGTACACGCTGTACCTGTTCGCCACGCTGATCGGCTTCAATTTCGGCGGCAACTTCGCCCTGTTCCCGATGATCACCGCGGGCACCTTCGGCACCAAGTACATCGGCCAGAATTACGGCTGGGTGTTCCTGGCGTACGGCATCGGCGGCATCTTCGGCCCGATCATGGGCGGCAAGCTGGGCGACATGGGCAACTTCCCGGCGGCCTTCACCATTTGCGGCGTGCTGTGCCTGGCGGCGGCGGTCATCATTTCGTTGGTGCGCCAGCCGAGCAAAGCGTAAGCGGAGACAACCATGGGTCACGTATGTGGAGCGGCGGTGGTGACTTGCGAGGACTTTCGTCTGCATCAGCGGGCGGACGGCTCGAACTTCATCGCCGAGTTCATCAAAAGCCTGAAGGTCGATTGCGACCTGATCACCCGGGGTGGGTCGGTGCAGGATCTGCTGCGGCCGAAAATGCCCGGCTTCGATCAAGCGCTATTTCGCGATTTGACCGTCTCAGTCGAACTGCATCAGGTCAAGACGATCTACCTGATCAACCACGAGGATTGCGGCGCATACGGTGCGATGCAGTTCGCCGATCGCGCGGCCGAAACGGCGCAGCATCATCAGGATCTGCGCGAGGCCCGCAACCTGCTGATGACCAAGTTTCCCGAGGTCGAAATCGTGCTGTACTTCGCGGAATTTAAAACGGAAGCGCCCGATCGTTTCCGCTTGACCGAGGTGCATTGACTCATTTATAAATAACCGTTCTGAACGAGGAAGTGGTGAAAGAACGGTTAACAGTTTTGATCGTGGGGTTCGGTTCTCCTCCAGTGTCCTCCCCAAAATCTGGAAACCGGACCCTGCGATCTTTTACTTTAACGAGATAGCCCATGCCTCACGCCCTCCCAAACGACGATGCCCGCAGCCTGCTTGCGGCGGCCCGCGCGGCGATGAGCCACTCGCACGCCGTGTGGTCGAAGTTCCCGGTCGGCGCGGCCTTGCGCTGTGCGGACGGGACGATCTTCACCGGTTGCAACGTGGAAAGTCCGAGCCTGCTGCAGGGCGCATGCGCCGAGCGCGTCGCATTGCTCAAGGCGTTGTCGGAGGGGCAACGGGCGTTCACGCATATCGCGATCGTCGCCGAGAAACGCACGGCGGTCAGCCCCTGCGGCTTGTGCCGCCAGATGCTCTTCGAGTTCGCCCCCGACCTGATCGTCATCGTCGAAAACGAGAATGGCGAACCGCTGCAAAAGGCGCTCAGCGCGTTCCTGCCCGAGCCCTTCGTCGCTCCCCAGGAATAATCCCTGACAGGATAAATTCCTACACCTGTTGAAAAGGTAGGCCGCGATTCTCACGGGGTTAAAGGAATCCTGGATCCCCGGGTCACGCCCGAGGATGACGGAAAGGATTGTCATGCCCGCGTAGGCGGGCATCCAGGACCAGCCGATACCTTTCCTGACCTTATCAATGGGACAAAATGGGACACTTTGTCTCACGGCTATGAGCTATAATTAATCAATAATATCAATATGTTGCAAAAATGAGACGTGGGACGCTTGGGACAAAGTGTCCCGCGCCGATGGTGCGGCCCATTTAAATAGGGACAGTCACCTATTTTTTTGCCCAAATATTCAACGAATACATGTGTAACTTCTTGATATTACATAGTCTGAGAAATTTCTGGAAGCTGGAATCCATCGTAAAAATTAGGTGACTGTCCCTATTTTAGGGGTAGGCCCCCGTGATGGGAATCAATGCTGAATTTCGAATTTGGAATGCGGAATGAGGGCAAGCAAGGTCTGAATAAAATTTCCATATACCCTAGAAATTCTGTCCCCAGAAATTCTTGATCTACGCGGTTATGGGTGTCCCTTAATTATCCCCCATTTACATTACCCTCTTTCTACCCTACGATTATTTGCGGATTGGACAATAGTATGCACAAGAGTTGCCGATGAAATCGCTCTTCCCTTTTTTCACGATATTTTTTTTAACGGTCGCCGGAATTTTGCTTTTCGGTTGCGGCGGTGGGGACGACGACGACGGGCAACCGGCGGCGAACGAGGATTATGTCACCGATCAATCCACCGGGCTTTCCTGGCAGAAATTCGATCAAACCCAGGTCGATTGGGCGGACGCAGACGAGTACTGGGCCAACCTGGACAAGATCGGAAGAGCAAACGTCTGAACTCCAGTAACCGAATACG
>CALBTQ010000332.1 GCA_937967875.1 uncultured Pseudomonadota bacterium | reverse complement strand
TGGACATGCCGATGAAAGTCCGCGTGACCAGCGATTGCCTGCGCGGCGTGGCCGACGCGATGCTCAGCGCCGAAGTGCTGGGCGTGTCGATTCCCTTCTACGATGACGGTCTGCACGACGACGAAGCGGCCAACGACGGCATCTTCGGCGGCACGTTCCCCTCGTCGCTGCTGCAACGCGGCCCGATCGAGATCGTGCTGGAAGCGACGCACCCGTTGTATGAAAGCGCCGAATTCACGCTCAAGGGCCACCTCAAGTATCCGGCCGACCTGCTGATCATCTCCGACGACGGCGACTTCAACGGCATGGACACTTACGGCCCGATCTTCGACGCCCTGGGCATCGATTACGACGTGTGGGACACCACCGAGCAGCGCCGCTGGCCGCTCGAAGACATCATGGACGCACCGGCCGTGTTCTGGTTCACCGGCCCGTCGCTGTCCAACTTCTTCCGCGAAACGGAAAGCGCATCGATCAGCGAATACCTGGACGCCGGCGGCAACCTGCTGATCATCGGGCAGGACCTGTTGCAGAACATCTACGATCTGCAATGGCAGTTCACCCGCAATTACATCAAAGTCGCCCGCTACTGGAACGACACGCAGTATGAACAGGTCGGCGGTCTCGACGGCGATTTCCTCACCGAAGGGCTCGGCGGTAATCTGAACATGCCCTTCACCAACTGGGTCGACACGATCAAGCCGATGGACGAAGCGACCGCCACGTGGATCAACGGCAACGGCAAGATCACCGGCTTACGCTACCCGCCCGAGTACGACGGCATCGCCGACTACCGGCTCGCGTTCTCCGGCTTCCCGCTGATCGCCCTGCCCGTCGACCAGGCGACCACCTACCTGCAACGCGTGATGGACTGGTTCTATCACGACGTGTGCTACGACACCGACGGCGACGGCTTCTACTGGGGCGGCTCGTGCTCGCCGGACGAACTCCTCGACTGCGAAAACGACGATCCCAATTCGTATCCGGGCGGCACGGAAATCTGCGACGACGGCAACGACAACGACTGCAACGGTCTGACCGACCTGGACGACCCGGCCTGCGAAGGCTGGGGCGAGGATGACGACACGACCGACGACGACGATGACGCAGCCGACGATGACGACATCGCCGATGACGACGACGACAACGGCGACAACAACGACGACGATGACGACAATGATGATGGATGCGGTTGCTGAGAACGATTGAGCGAAGCGAAATCCCGCCAACGGCGGGACAATGATGATGGATGCGGTTGCTGAGTAGTCGACCGAATCGACAAACAACCGGGGGGTGGTCCGACGGACCGCCCCTTGCTTTAATGTGCGCACGCACATGAACAAAAAAAATACCGCCGCCGCGATCGTGCTCCTCGGGCTGTTGCTCTACGGCCTGCTCGGCCTGCATCGACTCGACCGCCCCGGCCTGCAATACGACGAATGCCTCTTCGTGCCGCCGTTGTTGGACGCGCCCAGCCGTTTCGCCATGGCGCAACTGGGCGACGGCGGCCCGGTCCTCATGCACATGCCCTACCTCGGCGGCCTGAAAAGCATCCTGATGAAACCCTGGCTGATACGCGCGGGCGTCACGCCGGTCACGCTGCGCGCGCCGATGGTCCTGATCGGCCTGGCCGCGTTGCTGCTGACCGCGTGGCTCGCCGCGCTAGCCTTCGGCCGACGCGAAGCGGCGTTGGCCGCGATGCTGTTTGCGCTCGATCCGTCCGCGCTGCATCACGTGCGCGAGGATTGGGGACCGTGCGCGCTGGCGCTGTTGCTGCGCACCGGCGTGCTCGTGTGCGTCGTGGCGTTCGCCAAAAAGCAAAACGCGCGCTGGTTGCTCGCGGGCGCGGCCTTGGCCGGTCTGGGCTTGTGGAACAAAGCCGACTTCGCATTTTTCCTGTTCGCCCTGATGATCGCCGCGACGCTGTGGCATCGTCCGGCGTTGCGCACCGTGCCGGGGAAAACGTGGGGACAGGCGCTTGCGCTGTTTTTACTGGCCGCTTTGCCCGCGTGGACGTTCTGGCTGACGCACGGTGAATTGTTGCGCTGGTCGCTGGGCGCGGCGCCGCATCCCTTCGGCTGGCTGACGCTAAAGTATAAAATCTATGCACTGTTTGATACGTTGCGCGGTTTTTACCCCATCCACAATTTTCTCGGCGAGGGCAGCATCACCACCAAGCGCACCCTCCTGCCGCACCTGCTGCTGGCCGGATTGATCGCCCTGCCGCCGCTGCGGCGGAAAATTCGCGAAACGCCCGCCTGGACCGGCCGCATGCTGCCGTTTTTCATTACGCTGTTGGGCGTGCAGACGATCCTGTTGCTACTCGTGCCGCAGGTGGGCGGCAGCCATCATTACTTCAGCCTCGTGCCGACGACGCACGTGCTGGCCGCCGCGCTGGTGTGGCTGTTTATCGATCACGCGTTCACGACCGCGCGCGCCCGGCGAATCGGGACGGTTTTAATTCTGTTGCCGTTGCTGCTGACTTCCGCGATCGCCGTGGGCGATGTGGAGCTGACCCTCGATCGGCGCGGCGGCGCGGGCAACTGGTCGCCGGCGATCGACCAACTGGCCGCACAGGTCGCCGCCGAGCCGACGGCGCGTTATCAATTTCTGGATTGGGGCATGACCACGCAACTGGTCGCGCTCAACGGCAAATTCGACTACGAGGAAATTTTCTGGTCGCTGGCGTTGGCTCCGGCGACGAGCGAGGCGATGGAGCAACTGAGCACGGCGATGCTCGATGCACGCAACGTGTTCGTCGCCCACGACGTCGCCCACACAATCTTCGATCAAGTCCCTTGGCGCGTCGCGGAAAAAATGGCCGAACTGAAATTGGTCGTCGAAAACGAAGCCGTTATCGACGGCACGGACGGCAAACCGCTCTACCGCCTGTTTAAATTTACTCCGCTGGTCGTCGAGGATCTTGCCCAATAAAAAAAGGAGATCGGAAGAGCGTCGTGTAGGGAAAGAGTGTAGATCTCGGT
>CALBTQ010000331.1 GCA_937967875.1 uncultured Pseudomonadota bacterium | reverse complement strand
GATCGTATTCGGTGACTGGAGTTCAGACGTGTGCTCTTCCGATCTCTCCAACGCCCGCAGGCGCCGCCGCTTGGCCCACGCGTAGCGCCAATCCTGCGCCAGCATCCGCCAGGCGATGGAGAAGCCCTTGAACTTGACGCTCTTCCAGATCAACCGCGCCGCCTCGCGCGGCAGCAGGCGCCACAGGTAGCCGTAGCCGTCGCGGCCCGTCTCGTTGGCGATCAGCAGCAGGTAGCGGTTGACGAACGCCCGCGCGGCCAGCGTGTGGCCCCAGGCGTGCGGATGCCCGCGCCGGTGCAGGCACGTCGCGCCGGGCACGTACAGGAACCGCCGGCCGAGCCGTTGCGCGCGCCAGGCGATATCGACGTCTTCGTAATAGGCGAAGAACGACTCGTCGAGAAACTGACCGTCCAGCCGCAGGGCCTCGACCGCTTCGCGCCGCCAGAGGGCGCAGGCGAAGGTCGGGCCGAAAATCTCGGCCGGCGCGTCGAACTGCCCGCGGTCCGGTTCACCCTGTCCGCGATCGTAGGGCGAGAGGTTTTCCTTCGCGAGCACGATGCCCGCCGAGTCGATGATCGCCGGTCCCTCGCCCCGTGCCGGTTGCAACAGCTTGGGCGCGACGGCGGCCACATCGCGCGGCGCGGCCGCCAACGCGGCGGCGAGCGTCGCCAGGCAGCCGGGCAGCAAGTGCGTGTCGGGATTCAAGAAAAGGATGAACGGTTCGTCGGTCCGTTCGATCAGCCGGTTGTTGGCTGCGCAAAAACCCAGGTTCACGTCGGAGTAATGCGCGCTCACGCCCTCGCGGCGGCCCAGCACGTCGGCGGTGCCGTCGCGGCTGGCGTTGTCCCACACGTGCACGCGAAACGCGACGCCCTCCTGCGCCAGCGCCGCGTCGAGCGCCTCGCCGATCACGTTTTCATTGTTGAAGGCAACCAGACAAATCGCCACCGCCGGCGGCATGCACCATCCTCCGTGACCTTGAAAAAGGACACTCAGTGTAACCGGACCCTTTTCCCCCGTCTATCCCCATCGCGCGGGCAGGATAACCGGGGTCGATTCGTTGAGCGTGCGTTTTGTGTTAGAAATCAAGGAATTACGCGGATATTTGGTAGGTTTTTTGCATAAATTGATCAAAGTACAGTTTTTCGGTTGACCGGCGGCCCGGAGAGAGTTAAATAAGGTCTCTTTCCGTCTCCCCCGGAAAGTGTGCAAAATTGGTGAATAATCAACCTTTTTGAGGAAATAGATGGACGTCAAAATCGAGAAACTCGGCCCGGTGCAAACGAAACTGACTCTGACGATCGAAGCGGAGACCGTCAAAAAAGAGATGGAAAAGGTCTTCCGCCAGATCCGTCGCGAGGCCGCCATTCCCGGCTTCCGCCCCGGCAAAGCGCCGATGTCGATGTTGCAGCGCAAATACGGCGACTACGCCGAGGACGAGGTGAAGAACAACCTGGTCGGTCCGGAACTGGCCAAGGCGATCGACGAAAATCATCTGCGCATCGCCGGTGCGCCCGAGGTGGAAAAGAACGAGATCGGCGAAGACGGCGTGCTGACGGTCGTCGCCGTGTTCGAAACGCACCCGGAAGTCGAACTGAACGAATACAAGGGCCTGGAGATCACGCGCGAGAAGGCGCAGGTGCTGCCGGCGGCGGTCGACGGGCGCCTGTCGGGCATGCGCGAATCGACCGCCACGGTGGTCGACGTGACCGATCACGACGCGGCGCAGGACGGCGACCTGGCCAAGATCGACTTCGAAGGCAAGATCGACGGCGAGCCCTTCGAGGGCGGCGCGGCCCAGGGCCACGTGCTCACGCTGGGCGCCAAGCAGTTCATCCCCGGCTTCGAAGAGGGCGTGATGGGCATGAAGGTCGGCGAGACCAAGGACATCGCGCTGACCATGCCGGCCGATTACTGGGAGAAAAAGCTCGCCGGCAAAGACGTGGTGTTCACCGTGACGCTGCACGCGCTGCAGACCAAGGAACTGCCCGAGCTCGACGACGAATTCGCCAAGGATACCGGCGAGGCCGAAACGCTCGACGAACTCAAGCAGAAGATCCACGATCAGATCCTCAAGCAGGAAGAGGCGCGCACCGCGCGCCAGGCCCGCAAGGAGTTGATCAAGAAGCTGGTCGAGCGGCATCCGATCGAAGTGCCGCCCTCGATCGTCAAGGACCAGATCGAATACAGCATCCAGCGCATGAAGATGCAGATGCAGATGTTCGGTATGCCCATGCCCAACGATCCGGCCGCCGACGACCGCCTGCGCGAGCGCTTCGCCGACGAATCCAAGCAGGAAGTGCAGGCTTCCTTCATTCTCGCGGCGATCGCCAAGGCCGAGAACATCGAGCTGACCGAAGAGGACGTCGAGCTCGAATTGCAGCACATCGCCGACGAGCAGCAGCGCCCCGTGGCCGAAATCAGCGCCTATTATCAGAAGCAAAACCTGATGGGCGGCCTGCGCGAACGGTTGATGGAAGAAAAGGTAACGGATTTTCTTTTTGCCGCCGCTAAGGTAACCTGGGAGGACCCGTTGGAGAAAAAGGCCGCCGCGGCTGAAGAAAACGATGCGGAAGTGGTCAAGGCGGAAGACGAATCTGACGAAGCGAAGAACAAGGACGAATAACGCGGCCGCCCCCGGGCGGAGGCGATAGGAGCAAGGTGGACGACATGTTGGTGCCGATGGTTATCGAACAAACCAGCCGCGGTGAGCGGTCCTACGACATCTACAGCCGTTTGCTGAAGGACCGGATCATCATGCTGGGTCTGCCCATCGACGATATAGTGGCGAACCTGGTGATCAGCCAGATGCTGTTTCTGGAGAGCGAGGACGCGGACGCGGACATCTCGCTGTACATCAACAGCCCGGGCGGTCAGGTCAGCGCCGGTCTGGCGATTAGATCGGAAGAGCGTCGTGTAGGGAAAGAGTGTAGGGGTCGGTGGTCGCCGAAACACCAAAAAAAAAAAGAGAAGAGGAGTTGAAGG